>DASTHG010000022.1:0-3487 GCA_035718325.1 Gemmatimonadales bacterium
CTGAAACCGCGCGCTGCGTTGCGCCACCCGTTCGACGGCGATCGGAAACGTGAGCGGATTGACGTACAGGATGGCGCGATCCATCGGGCACAGCCGGCTCTGGGAAAGAGAACGTGCCCGAAAAAAACCCGAAAGTCAAGCAGCTACTTTGTGCCTGTATTATCTGCGCGGTGTTCTGTAGGTGGCGTGACACTGGTATATAGAGTATCGCACCAGGATATCCACCGTTCGACCAATTCTGTAGCGTATCACGCCATGCCCCGCCGACTGCGTGCAACGCTGGTCTTGTTGCTACCCATCCCGCTCGCGGCCCAGAGTCCAACCGTCGATTTCATCCAGCAGGCGCGCGCCCAGATGTCGGCGAATGCCCTGGACAGCGCCGCGGCGTTGCTCCGCAGCGCCATGGCGAGCGCGACCCAGCGCTCCGACAGCGTCAACGCCTACACCTGGCGCGGGATTCTCGCGTTCATGCAGGGCAGCGACTCCGCGACACGACTGGAGTTTCACCACGCGTTGCAGCTCGACTCCTCGCTCCAGGTCCCGGGACTCGAGCAGGCGTCGCCACGCCTCGCCCGGCTCTTCGAGCAGGAGCGGCTGGAGTTGCGACCAGGAATCCCCTTCGTTTCGAGCGATGTCGAAGAGAAACCGCGGCGTCTCTCCGGACCCCCGGTGGTGTACCCGCCCGACCTGCTGCGCCGGCAGGTGCGCGGCCAGGCCCTCGTGGGACTGACGGTCGATACACTGGGGCACGCGGAGGAACGATCCATCGTCATCGTCGCGACGCCCGATTCGGGGATGAACGACGCGCTCCGCTCGATGGTGCTCGCGTCGACCTTCTCTCCCGGCCGCATTCATGGCCGCAAGGTGCGGACGTTGATCGAACTGGCGATCGATCTCGTCCCGGGCACTCCACCCAGCGCGACGTCGCTCGTCGCCGCCGCGCGCGCCAGGCTTGCGGCGCAGCAAACCGACAGCGCGCTCGCATTACTCGCGGTGGCGCTCGATCCGTTGACGAACGCCACTGCGGGAGAGCGCGTCTACGCGCAGCTCGTGCAGGGGATTGCCTGGACCGGCGCCGGACGCGACACGCTGGCCCGCGGGGCACTGGACAGCGCGCTCGCGGGATACCAGCGGCTCACCGCTCGCGGCGTCGAACTGGCCCCGTTTCTCAAACGACTGGCCGACTCGGTGCGGCTCGCCCGTGCCGGCCACGCCCCCGGCCAGCTCGGCACGCCTGCGGTTCTGGAGGCAGTCGATGTCAGACCTGTGCCCCTTACGCATCCCGCGATCGCATACCCTGCGGAGATGCAGGCGCTGCGCGTAGGCGGGACGGTCGTCGTGGAAGCGAGGGTAGATGCCACGGGGCACGTCCTCGCCGGCACGGTGCGAGTGGTGACGAGTCCGAACCCGGGGCTCGAGCACGAAGCGATGCGAGTGGTGAGTGCTGCGGTCTACAGACCCGCCCGCCGCGGCGGGCAGGCGGTGGCCGTCACGATCCGCCAGCCGATTACGTTCGCGCTGTACTGACGGCTGGGGTCAGGGTCATGCTGCACGGCCCAGCACGACGCCGCCACGGATCAGAAACGCGCTGCCGTCCCGCCGCGAGCCGGTCAACGTCCCACCGGCCGAGCTGAAGTCCCCGAAATGCACCGGTCCAAAAACCAGCCCCAGGTCGATGTGCACCGCGCGCCGGATGCGGAATAGCAGGCCGCCGCCGGCGCCGTAAAACCGTCCGTCGGCGTGGTAGCTAGTTCCACCGGCGACGATCCGCTCATGCGCGTACCCCACGCGCGCCGCGACGTATGGCTGCACCGCACTCGGCGGCACAGGAATCGCGAAGCGTGGCTCGACGAAAATCGCCAGCACCGTGAAATGGGAGGCCAGGCTGGGAGCACCGTGGCGGGTCCACTGCGCGCCGACACCGAAGGAGAGATGGGAGCCCGCCGAAAGCCTCAGTTGACCGTCAAGCCCAGGGCCAGCGTCGGTCCCGCTGAAGTCCACCCCCGCGGGAGCGAGGTAGATCACGCTCGCACCCACATCGATCTGCGCTTTTCCGGGCGACGTCGCACACACGAGTAACGCTGCGACGCACCCGAGCGCGTGGAGGGTGGTTTTCATCCTACCGCTTGCCGAGGTACGCCCGCACCAGCGGTGCCACGCGCCGGCGCACCAGCGCTGCCTCGAGTGCGTTCTTCTCATCCGCCGAGGCCGCGACGAGCAATCGGGTCTCATCGCCCTCACGCACCGCCACCGCGATGCCGTCGCGATACAGCACCCGGTTGCCTGCGAGCGACGCCACCGTCGGTCCGGGGACGATGCTGCCGACGAGATTCAGCGGATCGGCGCCGCTCACCGCCACGAGCTCTTCACTCGCCTCGGCCCGCCGCACGGCGCGCAGCGCCCCCACGGCCTCGGGAAGGGCATACTGCTCTCCAGAGAATCCGCCGACAAAGCGGCCGCCGCGTACTTCGCCGCGCGCCTCGAGCCGGCGATACACGCGTAACACATCGCGCCACGGGACGAGGGTCGTCTCGCGCTCCACCAGGCGGCGGAACACCACGCCGTAGCGTCGCAGCAGCATCCAGGCGACCGCCTCGGCTTGTTGCTCTTCAGGAAGCAGCGACCGCCTGCCGGTACGCGACCAGCGCCCCGCCGTCTCGACGCCGAAGGGGGCGGAGCGTCCCCGCCGCCGCAGGCGCCCGATCGGCCGGCGGCGATCCGACGGCACGAGCAGCGCCCGCAACCCCGCGAAGCTGTCCGATACGACCAGTCCCCACGACACCAGCTCCCCGAGTCCCTTCTCGACTTCGGTGCGCAGCAGGCCAGTGGCGTTGACGAGGTCCCCGAAGAACGAAGCCCCTCGCGCATCGAGCGTGGCCAGCACAGTGCTCCCCGCGTGCGACAGGACGAGCCGCTCCGCCGACGGTTCGGGCTGAATCGCGCGCCACACCTCGCCGCGCTCGCGGCGGAACAGCGCCAGCGGAGTGGTGCGGATCGGACCAGACTTGTGGCCGCTGCCCGCCGTCGCGGCCGGCGGCGCGCTGAGGCGACCCCAGGCGATTTCCCCAGAGAGACACAAGGCGTCCAGCCACAGCGGGTCGTAGTCGGCGACGCGCGCGGGCAACACTTCGCTTTCCCACGCCCCCGCCGCCAGCTCGAAGCCGTCGAGGATGTCGATGACCGCGGCCAGACCGTCGTGCCCCTCCGCGCGCGTTTCACCGGTGAGCCGATGCCAGCGGAACAGGAACCGCATGAAGTCGGCGGCGGTGACGGGCTCGATCTCGCGGCGCAGCCGGTCCAGGGTGTAGCGGTGGATGCGCGCCAACAACCTGCGCTCGCACCATTCGAGCTCCTGGACTCCGGGCGTGAACCGCCCGCGCAGAACGAATCCCTCGTGCTCGAGCGCGGCGAGCGCGAAATCCACGTCGCCCGGCGTCAGGCCGAGCGCCGCGGCGAGCGATGCGGCCGTGGTGGGACCGACCACCTC
>DASTHG010000023.1:0-9704 GCA_035718325.1 Gemmatimonadales bacterium
GGCACCTTCGGCGCGGGCTGGGTGGTGCAACACCACCCCGAAGCGTTCCGCGGCGCCGGCATCCTTCTTAATGAAGGAGGCGACGGCACCATCGAGGACGGCCGCAAGCAAGTGGGGATCGAAGTCACCCAGAAGGTGCCCCTCTGGCTGCGGCTCATCTCGACGGGCGAGCCCGGACACGGTTCGATCCCGCCGGTCGCGACTTCAGTCAACCGGTTGGTGCGCGCCCTGTACCGGCTGCAGACCTATCAATTCGCCCCGCGTGTCGTCCCGGCCGTCGACACGTACTTCAAAGCGCTGGCCCAGAACGCCTCCCCGGAGTGGAAGCCGGCCTACCAGGACATGGCAAGCGCGATCGCCGACCCGCGGCTGCTGCTGCGCCTGCAGCTCGAGCAGCCGGAGCTCGCCGCCCTGGTGCGCAACACCTGCTCCATCACCATGCTCGAGGGAAGCAACAAGATCAACGTGATTCCCCCCGAAGCCGACGCGCGCATCGATTGCCGCCTGCTCCCCGACCAGGACCGCTCTGCATTCCTGGCCGAGCTCGGCGCAGTCATCAATGACCCGGGGATCAAGATCGAGCTGATCTTGGGGTTCACCGCGGCGGTGTCGCCGACCGACGACCCGTTCTACCGCGCGCTGGTGAGCGTCACCCACAAGTACTTCCCCGACGCCAACGTCGTGCCGCAGGTATCGACGGGATTCACCGACAGCCATTACTTCCGCGACCTGGGGCTCCATTGCTACGGCTACGCGCCGTTCCTCGTCCCGAGCGACGAGCAATCGGGGGTGCACGGCAATAACGAGCGCATTTCCATCGCCAATATCCGGAGAGGCGCTGCGATGATGAGAGATATCGTCGACATGGTCGCGGTGACGCACTAATGGAAGGTGGTGGAGGATGGTGAAGGATTCCACCAACTTCCACAACCTGGAAAGGATCTATGGAACTCGGTCTCATCGGCCTTGGGAAGATGGGCGGCTTCATGGCGCAACGGCTCATCGCCGCTGGCCACAGCGTCGTCGGCTTCGATGCCAGCGCGGCGACGCGGGCCGAAGTCGCCAAGCACGGCGTGACCGGCGTCGAGTCGCTTGACACGCTCGTCAGCCGCCTCAAGGCCCCGCGCGCGGTATGGGTCATGGTCCCGCACGGACCGCCCACCGAATCGACGATCACCGCCCTGCTCGGGCTCCTGGCGGCGGATGACATCCTGATCGACGGCGGCAACTCGCACTTCACCGAGTCGCAGGCTGCCGCCAAGCACTGCGCCGCGAAGGGTGTGCATTTCGTCGATGCCGGCGTGTCGGGCGGCGTCTGGGGACTTACCGAGGGGTACTGCCTCATGGTTGGCGGGCCGGCGGAGGCCTGCAAGCGCCTTGAGCCGATCTTCGCTGCCCTCGCTCCCAAGGACGGCTGGGCCCGGGTCGGCGACTCCGGAGCGGGACACTTCGTGAAAATGATCCACAACGCGATCGAATACGCGATGCTGCAGGCGTACGGCGAAGGGTTCGAGTGCATGCAGCGCTCCGAGTTCCACCTGCAGCTCGGCGCGATCGCCAAATTGTGGAACCACGGCGCCGTGGTGCGCTCCTGGCTGCTCGAGCTGCTGACCCGCGCGCTCCAGACCGAGGGCGACGATCTCGGCAAAGTCGCCGGGTACGTCGACGACTCGGGAACGGGGCGCTGGACCGTGGAGTACGCGCTCGCCAATGCGATCCCGATCCCTGGGATCACGACGTCGGTCTACGAGCGCTTCGCGTCCCGCGAGGACGAACGGTTCGCCATGAAGGTCATCGCGGCACTGCGCAACCAGTTCGGCGGCCACGCCGTGAAGCCTGAGCAGTGAGCCAGGCCGAGCTGGCGCCGAGCTGCAGCGGCCTGGGCGCCGGGCGCGCGGCCGACAGTTGCGTCGTGGTGATCTGCGGCGCCGCCGGCGACCTCACCCGGCGTGAGCTGATCCCATCGCTGTTCGAGCTGTTCCAGGAGAAACTGCTCCCCGAGGCCTGCGCGATCATCGGCTTTTCGCGCGCCGACTGGGACGACGACACCTTCCGCCGCCAGATGCGCGCGGCGCACGAAGAGTTCGCCGGGCCGGTCGACCCGGCGCAGTGGGACCGCTTCGCCGCGTGTCTGGGATTCGTCCCCGGCGACTTCACCGCGCCCGCTGACGGGCCCTACGCCGCGCTCGCCCAGCGCATCGCTGCTGAACGCCAGCGCCGCGGGGTCCCCGACAACGTGCTCTTTCATTTGGCGACACCGCCCGTCGTGTACGAGGAGATCGTTGGAAAGCTCGCCGCCTGTGGACTCGCGCACAGCAGCGGCGGGTGGCGCCGCGTCGTGATCGAAAAACCGTTCGGCGCCGACGCAGCGAGCGCGGCGCACCTCGATCAGGCCGTGCGCGCCGTCTTCCCCGAGAAATGCGTCTACCGCATCGACCACTTCCTCGGCAAAGAAACCGTGCAGAACATGCTGGTGGTGCGCTTCGCCAACCCGTCGTTCGAGCCGATCTGGAATCGCCAGTTCATCGACCACGTGCAGATCACGGTCGCCGAGGACATCGGGATCGGGACGCGCGCCAGCTTCTACGAGCAAACCGGCGTCGTGCGCGACATGGTGCAGAATCACTTGCTGCAGCTCGTCTGCATGACGGCGATCGAGCCGCCCAACCGGTTCGACGGCGCCTCGCTGCGCGATGAGACGGTGAAGGTGCTGGAAGCGATTGCCCCGCCGGGCGATGCCAGCGTCGTGGGCGGTCAGTACGGACCAGGCGTTGTGAACGGGGCCAAGGTGGTGGGGTACCGCGAGGAGGCCGGCGTCACCGCTGGCTCCGTCACGCGCACCTTCGCCGCACTGAAACTCGAGATCGACAATTGGCGGTGGGCGGGCGTCCCCTTCTATTTGCGCACCGGCAAGCGGCTCGCCCGGCGCCTCACGGAGGTCGTGATTCAATTCAAGCCGACGCCGCACCTGATGTTCCCGGTGGACCGCGGCCAGATGCACAGCAACGTGCTGCTGTTCCGGCTGCAGCCCGATGAAGGAATCGCGCAGACATTCGCCGCCAAGCAGCCCGGGCCCGAGGTCACCGTCACGCCGGTGACGATGTCGTTCAGCTACGCCAGCGCTTTCGGGATCGCACGGGCGCCGCGCGCCTACGCCTGGCTGCTGCACGACGCGATGAAGGGCGATCAGACGCTGTTCGCGCGCGCCGACTGGATCGACCGCGCCTGGCGCATCGTCGATCCCTTGGTCGAGCGCTGGAACGCCGCGAGCGGGACGGATCCTTTCCCTAACTACGCGCCCGGCAGTTGGGGGCCGACGGCCGCGGATGACCTGCTGCGCCGGGATGGTCGGGAATGGCGCGCGATCTAGCCCAGGTCGTGGTGGCACCCGCGGAGCGGTGGGTGGAGGAGGCGGCGGCGCGGATCGCGGGGGGGCTCGAGGCGAGCGTCGTCGCCCGCGGCTGGGCGTCGATCGCCCTCGCCGGCGGTGAGACGCCGCGCCCGGTGTACCAGCGCGTCGCCGCGATGACCTTGCCGTGGACCCGGATCGACGTCTTCTTCGGGGACGAGCGCGCGGTCCCGCCGGACCACCGCGACTCGAACTACCGCATGGCCACCGAGTCACTGCTCGATCCCGCCGGCGTCCCCCTGGCGCGACGCCATCGCATGCCCGCCGACGCCGCCGACCGCGACAGCGCCGCCCGCGAGTACGCCGAGCTGCTCCCCGAACGCCTCGATCTCCTGGTGCTCGGCGTGGGACGCGATGGTCACACGGCGTCACTGTTTCCCGGATCGCGCGCGCTGGGTGAGACGTGGCATCGCGTGGTCCCCTCGGAAAGTCCCCTACCACCGACGCTGCGGCTGACGATCACGCCGCCGGTGATCGCCGCCGCGCGGGCCCGGATCGTCCTGGCGCGCGGTCGCGACAAGGCAGCGGCGGTGTCCCGTGCCCTCGAGGGCGCCGACGACCCGGAGCACTGCCCCGTACAGCTGGCGCGGGCCGGTGTGTGGCTGCTCGACCCCGACGCCGCCCAAGGCCTCGTAGGAACCGCCGCATGATCGTCCTCGCGGCAGACATCGGCGGAACCCACGCGCGCATGGGACTGGTCGAGATCAACATCGGGCTCGGGGCCCCTCGGGTGCTCGCGAAAGAGACCTACGACAGCCAGGCCGCGTCGGGACCAGAGGAGCTGGTGCACCGGTTTCTCGCGGCGCACCCTTCTCCCCGACCCGAATGCGCGTCGCTCGCCGTTGCCGGGCACGTCGTGGCGGGCGTCGTCAAGCTGTCCAATGTCGATTGGCAGATCGACTCCGGCTCGTTGACGCGGGACTTGGGCCTTCCCGTCACACTGGTGAATGACTTCGTGGCAGCGGGGTACGCCATCCCGCACACCGGCCCCGACGATTTTACGGTGCTCCAGGGCGGCAGCATCCCCGAACGCGCGCCGATCGCCGCGATCGGCGCGGGAACGGGACTCGGCCACGTCTTCCTCTTATGGGATGGGTCGTCGTATCGGCCCTATGACTCCGAAGCGGGACACTGTGACTTCGGGCCCGCCGGGCTGTTGCAGGAGGAGCTGCTCACCTGGCTCGCTGCGCAGTATGGCCACGTGAGCTGGGAGCGCGTGTTGTCGGGACCGGGGCTCGCGGAGGTGTATCGATTCCTGGCACAGCGCGACGGCGCCCGCGAGCAGCGGGTGGTCGCCGCCGAAATAGCGGCGGCGGGCGATCCGTCTCCCGTGATCGCGGCGCACGCGCTCGCCGGGAGCGACCCGCTGTCGGTCGGCGCGCTCGACCTGTTCGTGTCGGCGTACGGCGCGCAGGCCGGCAATTTCGCGCTCGCGGTCGGGGCGCGTGGGGTATTCGTGGTGGGAGGGATTGCGCCGCGCATTCTTCCCAAGTTGAAGGACGGCACGTTCGTGAAGGCATTTCGCGCCAAGGGGCGGTTCGCGGAGTTTCTCACGACGGTCCCGATTCGTGTCGTCACGCAGGGAGATGTCGGACTGATCGGGGCCGGCCTCGCGGCCGCCCAGCAATCATAGGAGGTGGCGTATGAAACGGTTGTTGCTCTTGGCGCTGCCGCTGGCAGCGGGTGGCTGTCTTTTTGCCGCGGCGGGAGCGGGGGCCGGCGGCGGGATCTATTTCTTTGACCGCGGCGTCGGGTCGGTGGTGACGGCGCCGGTTGCGAAGGCCTCCTCGGCGACGCAGCAGACGTTCCAGGAGATGGGCATCAATCAGAAGAAGACGAGCACTGAGCAGGAGGGGGACAAGGACAAGCGCGAGATCGACGGCGCGACCGCCGACCGCGACGTCACCGTGACGGTGCAGACCGAGGGCACGGGCAGCCGCGTCCAGGTGGTCGTGCGCAAGTCGGCGGTGACGTGGGACAAGAACTTCGCCCGCTCGATCTTGCAGCGCATCGTAGCGCTCTCGTCCTGATCAGGTGGTCCGGAAGTGCAATGGATCCCTGAGATTCTGTAGCTCTCGATAGTAGTAGAGAGCCGCGGGACGGCGGCCGGGGATCTTGAGCCGGCGCAGGAACTCGAGCTCCGCCTCGGTCGCCGTGCCGCTCAGGGACTGATCCTGAAGAAAGTCTCTGAACCCTGCCTCGTCGGGCGCCGGATCCTGCTCCACGAACACGAAACGCTTGACGCGCTGCGGCGCCACGTGTTCGTTGAGCTGGATCTCCAGGGCGAACGTCGCCAGGTCGATGTCCCAGGACGCGATCAGCGGCTCGAGAAACGCGACGCAATTGTCGGCGGAGAGGTGGAATACGTCGGTGTCGAGAAACTCGAGCACTTCGACGCGCATTTCCTCGAAGCTGTGCCCGCTGAGCCGCGCCACGTCCCGCAGCCACGCCTCGTGGTCCAGCTCCTGGCGAGCCACCTGCTTCGCGACGTCGAGCAGCGCTTGGGTGACGAGGCGCTCGAGTTCGCCGAACGGCTGCTGCTCGAACAGCGCGCCCACGTGCTCGGCGCGGGCTGGGGCGCACTTGCGCAGCACCAGCTGTCGAACTTCCCGGTACAGCGGCTCCGTTTCGCCGAGCTCCTGCTTCAGGGCCTCTTTGCGCTGCACTTCGGCGATGCGCGCCAGCTCCCCCGTGGGCAGTCGCAACAGCTTGCCCATGCGCTCGTAGATGTCGCTACGGTTCGGCGCCGGCGGCGCGCGGCGGCGCGTCAACAGCTGCGACACGTAGGACTCCGTCACCCGTGCGGCACGCGCCAGATCCTTCTGTTCCAACCCCAGCTCTTCGAGTCGCCGGCGGATCACGAGCGACACATCCATCGTCCCATTCTCCTTCTGACTCGTCGTTAACAAAGAAGCGTGAAGTGACACGTTCAATATTCACGAATACTTGACAAATCATAGTAAATCCGGCTACGTTCCTCCAGATATGGAGCGCATGCCGATGGCCGAGCTGCACTGCGTACAATGCGGTGGTTTCATCACCGAGCTGCGCTTTGTGTCGTACCAGCCCGCCACGAAAGGCGCCGTCGCGGCGCCGGTCACGACCGGGCTGTGCGCGTGTGCTCCGCCGGTCGTGTTCGGCCCGCCGCCTGGATATCTGTCGTCCCCTGGCTTTCCTATCCCCAGCCGACCGAGCGCCTGATGCCAAAAGAAGAAGCAATCGAGCTCGACGGCGTCGTGGCGCAAGTGCTGCCCAACACGCTGTTCCGCGTCAACCTCCCCAACGGCCACACGGTCCTGGCGACGATGGCGGGGAAGATGCGGAAGTATCGGATTCGCGTCCTGGCGGGCGATCGCGTCACGCTCGCCGTGTCGCCCTACGACCTCACGCGCGGACGCATCACATTTCGGCACAAGTGAACCACGCTGCGGCACGATCGCGGCTCGTGGAGGATGGTGGTCCGCCGCATTGCCCCCACTGCCGCGCGTGGCTGCGGTTCGAGTGCGATCGTCAGGGTCGCATGGTCGAGACGTGCGGGTGCGGTCATCGCGCGCTTGTCGCCCGGCGCGACAGTACCCCCGCCTCGACCGCGCCGCCGGTCAAATAGCCAAGTAGCCCGGGAACCTCTCCCGAACCTTCTGCATTATCCGTAGTATGATTCCACATATGACAATCACACGGACGCGTTTTGCATGGCTCGCCGGACTGCTACTGGTTCCGGCACTCGGGGCTGCGCAAGCGAGCCTGCACGCCAAGTCCACTCGAACGACCGAGACGGCGGTCTTCGCGGGCGGGTGTTTCTGGGGTGTCGACGCGGTCTTCAAGCACGTCAAAGGCGTGGTGCAGGTCGTTTCCGGCTACGCCGGCGGCAAGGCGCCGACGGCCCACTACGAGCTCGTGAGCACGGGCGAAACGGGCCACGCCGAGTCGGTCGAGGTCACGTACGACCCATCGCAGGTGAGCTACCGCCAGCTGCTGCAGGTCTTCTTCACCGTGGCCCACGACCCGACGGAGCTGAACCGCCAGGGGCCAGACGAAGGATCGCAGTATCGGTCGGCCATCTTCTATCAGAACGACGAACAGCGCATGGCAGCGGAGGCCTATATCGCCGAGCTGTCGCATACGCATCTGTTCTCGAAGCCGATCGTGACGCAGGTGGCGCCGCTCGACCATTTCTACGAGGCCGAGGCGTATCACCAGAATTACCTCGCGTTGCACATGACGCAGCCGTACATCGTATACAACGACCTGCCGAAGCTGGACAGGCTTCAGAAGACCTTCCCCGCGCTGTATCGGCAGTAAGCCTTACCCCCTGACGGGGATACCTTCTCCTCCGTGTCCGACGGGCCCGTCGCCATCCTCACAGCTGCCTCCCAGGGCATCGGCGCCGCCTGCGCCCGTGAGCTCGCCACCCGCGGACATCGCGTCGTCCTCATGGCGCGCTCCCAGGAAGTCGAGACCCTCGCTGCCGCACTCGGCGGGAAGGGCGTGCGGGGAGACGTCGCGAATGCCGCCGACCTCGAGCGACTCGTTCAGGCGACGCTCGACAGCTACGGGCGGATCGACGTCCTCGTCAACAACACCGGACACGTCGCCAAAGGCGATCTCCTCTCGATTCCGGATGCCGGGTGGGAGGAAGGACTCGCGCTCCTGCTGCTCAACGTCGTGCGCCTCGCCCGGCTCGTCGTACCCGTGATGGAGAAACAGGACGGCGGGGCAATCGTGAACATCTCGTCCTTGTGGGCGGCACAGCCGCACCTCGACGCCCCCGTCTCTTCTGTGTTTCGAGCGGGCCTCGGCGCTTTTACGAAACTCTTCGCTGATCGTTACGGCCCCGTGGGAATCCGGATGAATTGTGTATTACCAGGATTCGTAGAGGAGGCGGACGCGGCGTTCGTCGCTGCGACGCCGCTGGGGCGTCCCGCCACGCTGGAGGAGGTCGGACGCGTCGTGGCCTTTCTCGCCTCACCGGATGCCAGCTACATCACGGGGCAGAGCCTGCGAGTGGACGGTGGCTTGACGCGGGCGGTGTAGGCACAACCTCCACCATCGTCCACCGACCTCCATAACCTTCTTTGCCTGTGAACATCCTCAAAGCCACCGCCCGCTACGAAGCGTGGCTCGGTGAGCGCCTGCCGCTGATCCGCGCCGATATCGAGCTGAAGCACCGCGCCATGAGCGCGGGACCGTTCCCGTTCCTGCGCGGCACGTTCTACCGTTGGGCGGAACGCTGGGAGTCGATCGTGGGCGCCGCCGCCGATGCGCCGCGGGTGCTCGCCGTGGGCGACCTGCACGTCGAGAACTTCGGCACCTGGCGCGATTCCGAGGGACGGCTGATCTGGGGAGTGAACGACTTCGACGAAGCGTACCCGCTCCCCTACACCAACGATCTGGTGCGCTTGGCGACGAGCGTCGTCGTCGCCGTCGGATACCACGACCTGAAGATCGACCCCAAGGACGCCGCGGCCGCGATCGCGGACGGCTACCGGGAGACGCTGGCCGCGGGCGGGCATGCCTATGTGCTGGCCGAGAACCACGTCGAGCTGCGGGAAATGGCCGAGTACCGGCTACACGATCCGGAGAAGTTCTGGGAAAAGCTCGAGGCGCTCCCTACCATTCGCGGAGCCGTCCCGCCGGCGGTCCACTCGGCGCTCGAGCGGGCGTTCCCCGAGCGCGGCATCGAGCAGCGTGTCGTGCACCGCGTTGCCGGCGTCGGCAGCCTCGGCCGGCAGCGCTATGTCGCGCTAGCGCAGTGGAGGGGCGGCCGGATCGCGCGTGAGGCCAAGGCATTGGCGCCCTCGGCATGTGTGTTCGCGAACAGCGGTCCACCGTTGCGCCGCGCGATCTGGGCTCTCGCTGGGTTCGCCCGTAAAATCCATTACCATGAGATGCTGCGGCGCGGTGTGCGGTGCCCGGACCCCTGCGTCGCCGTGAGTGGCGACTGGTTGATCCGTCGCCTCGCTCCCGACTGCGCCCGCATCACGCTCAACGCTCTGCCAAAGAAGCGGCACGAGGAGCGGCTGCTACACGCGATGGGGGGCGAGACGGCGAACATCCACCTTGGCAGCCTTGATGCCAAGAAGCTCCTGGCAGACCTCAAGCGCCGTGACAAGCGGTGGTTGTACGATGCAGCGTCGAAGATGGCCGATGATGTCGCGGAAGATTGGCGCACGTGGCGGAAAAATTACGACTCGGTTGTGAAGGTTGGTGAAGGATGGTGGAGGTCAGGGACGGTGCAGGCCCCGTACAGTTTCGATAGAGTCCGCCTGATCCGCTGTCTTATCCGGGCGATACC
>DASTHG010000024.1:0-5447 GCA_035718325.1 Gemmatimonadales bacterium
ATTCCGCTTGCCCTGCACGACGAGTTGATGCAGTACGTGCTGGGGTTGAGCCACCTCGTCGCCATTCTTTTCTTCACGACGCTCGCGCGGAGCGGCCGCACCCACGCCGACCTCTCGCGGGTCGCCAGTACGACGTATTTGAAGGAAGCACGCACCGCGGCGGAGGTGGCGCGGGAGAGCCCGGGCTTGTACTACGAGATTCAGCGCCTCAACCGCCACTCGGGCGAGCTGTTCGCGCTGGTGCGGTCCTGCCTCGCCGACATCGAAGGGGCGGCGCTCGCGGACGATCCCGCCGCCTTCACCGAGCTGATGCAGGCGGGCCGGCGGTTCTTTCCCGAATCACTGCCCGCGGAGCTGGGCTGACTGCGGTCAGTCGGGCGACTGACCGAACAACGCCATGTTGCTGGAGTGTCCCGGCTCGAACTTCGAGCCGGGATTGAGGAAATGCACCGCGTGGTTCACCGCGATGCACGCTTCGGCGACGCCGGTGGCGATGAGCTTCAATTTGCCGGGATACGTCGTGATGTCCCCCGCCGCGTAGATGCCGGGGCGGTTCGTCTCCATCGTCTGCGACACGCGGATGTCCCCCTTCTCGATCTCGAGGCCCCATTCCGCGATGGCGCCGAGCGAGGAGACGAAGCCGAGCTGCGGCAGCACGCAATCCATCTCCAGCGTTTCTTCTTCTTTGGTCTTGCTGTTGAAGATGGTGACGCGCTCGATCTGGTCGCCGCCCTCGATGGCGCGCAGCTCCCAGAACGTGCGCAGCGCCATCTTCCCTTCGGCCGAGAGCCGCTGCACCTGATCGACCGTGGCCTGATGGGCGCGGAAGCCGTCGCGCCGGTGGATCATCAGGATCGACCCGGCAACCCCCTGCAGATTGACGGCCCAGTCGAACGCCGAGTCCCCGCCGCCGACAATGAGCGTGCGCTTCTTCTTGAATACCTGGGGATCGAGCACGCGGTCGTACAGCCCGCGCCCCAGCCAGTGGTCGGCGTCCCTGAGTGGCAGTTTGCGCGGGGTAAAGGCGCCGATGCCGCCGGCGATGAGCACGGCGCGCGAGGGGTACTCGTCCTTGTCGGTGACGACGACGAAGCGGGGTGGGGCGCCGTCTGGATTCTCGCGCAGCCCCACGACTTTCTCGCCGAGGTGCACCGGGGCCTTCCATTGCAGCCCCTGCTCCGCCATCCCCTTCACCAGGTCTTTCGACAGGATCTTCGGGAAACCCGCGACGTCGAAGATGTACTTCTCGGGATAGAGCGCGATGAGCTGACCGCCGAGTTGATCGAGGTTGTCGATCAGACGGTGCGAGGCCCCGCGCATCCCCGCGTAGAAAGCGCCGAACAGACCGGTCGGGCCGGCCCCGATGATGGTGATATCTTTGAGGTCCTGCATGGCGCCAATCGTAACGGAACCGTGAGGGAGTGGCGAGTGGGGCCGCTTTGAGGATCTACACGAAGACGGGGGACAGCGGGGAAACCGGCCTCTTCGGCGGGGAGCGCGTCCCCAAGGACCACCCCCGCGTCGCCGCATACGGTGACGTGGACGAGCTGAACGCGGCCATCGGGCTGGCGCGCGCACTCGCACCCACGGACTTCGAGGACGCGCTGCTGCAGGCGATTCAGCGGGACCTCTTCGCCATCGGCGCGGTGCTCGCAACCCCGGACCCGGCCCGTCTGATCAAGGCGTTGGGAGGTCCCGGCATCGCCGACCCCGCCGTGGCACAGCTCGAGGCTGCCATCGACCGCCACGACGCCGCGCTCCCCCCGCTCAAGAGCTTCATCCTCCCCGGCGGGGGACCGAAGGGGGCAGCACTGCACATGGCGCGGACGGTGTGCCGACGCGCCGAGCGCAGTGTCGTGGGTCTCGGGCGCGCGACCGCCGTATCTCCGGTGATCGGCCGCTACCTGAATCGGCTCTCCGATCTGCTGTTCGTGCTGGCCCGGGCCGCCAACCGCGACGCCGGCGCCGGCGACCTCCCGTGGTGACGGTGCGCGTCCCGCTGATTTCGGAGCGGGACGCCTCATACGACATCCTCATCGGCCGGGGGTTGCTGGCCGACGTCGCGCGGCTCGTCGCGCGCCATTGCCCGGCGCGGCGCTACGCGGTGATCAGCGACTCTCACGTGGCCGAGTTGTACGGTCCCCCGACGCTGCAGGCGTTGCGGGAGGGGGGACTCGATGCCGCGTTATACGCATTTCCGGCCGGTGAATGGAACAAGACGCGAGACGCGTGGGCCTCCCTCTCGGACCGGATGCTCGAGGCCGAGATCGGTCGCGATGCCGCGATCTTGGCGCTGGGGGGTGGTGTCACGGGCGACGTCGCGGGGTTCGTGGCCGCGACCTACTACCGCGGCTTGCCGTTGGTGCAGCTGCCGACGACGCTGCTCGCGATGATCGACTCGTCGATCGGGGGCAAGACCGGGGTGGACACGCCACAGGGCAAGAACCTCGTGGGCGCCTTCCATCAGCCGCGCGTCGTGATCGCCGACCTGGATACGCTGACGACGCTGCCTGCGCCGCAGCTCGCCGCGGGGATGGCGGAGGCGATCAAGCACGGGGTGATCGCCGACGCCGAGTACTGCACTGCGCTGGAGCGTGATCACGATGCCGTCATCGGGAAGCAGCGCGATGGGTCGGCGCTGGAGCGCGTGGTAACGCGATCGGTCGAGATCAAGGCGGCTGTGGTGGCGGCGGACGAGCGGGAGGCGGGCCGGCGCGCCTGGCTCAACTTTGGCCACACAATCGGGCACGCGGTGGAGGCAACGAACGGCTACGCCATGCTGCACGGCGAGGCGGTCGCGATCGGAATGGCGCTCGAAGCGGCGCTCGCCGAGCGGGTCGGGGTGGCCGAACGCGGCACGGGCGCGGGCATCGTGCGTTTGTTGGAGCGATTCAACCTTCCGGTCGCGCTCCCCGGAGAAGCGCGCGCCGACGATCTGGTCGCCGCGATGCGCCACGACAAGAAACGGCGTGGTGACGATCTGCATTTCGCGTTGCCGCGTCGTATCGGCGCGATGTGTGGTGATGCCACGAATGGCTGGACGACGGCCATTTCCGAGGACATCGTGCGAGGAGTGCTGGGACAATAACTTGGCAGTAAACGAGTTAGGCTGCTTGTGGTCGATTTTCAACATGTTACGAACACAATTTACACCGAGTGCTCTTTCCACAGACATTGTGGATAGTGGACAAACGGCGCAGTAGTTTTCCGCCTAACGATTTGTGATGTGGAAAACTCAGTACATTTGCACGTGGGAATTGTGGTTCCTATATTGAGCGCGCTTCGCCGTCCCCTTTCTCAACGCAACCGCCTTGCTTGGGAGTCCTAGCGCATGGCCCGTGCGTCGTCGACAGGCAAGACCAAATCATTCTTCAAAGCCACGCCATCCGGTGCATTCGACCAGTACCTCCAGGACATCCAGAAGCTCCCCCTGATCAAAGATCCCGCTGAGGAACGCCGCCTCGCACGGCGCGTGCAGCGGGGGGATGAGAAGGCAGCGGAGCGTCTGGTGACCGCCAACCTGCGATTCGTGATCTCCTACGTAAAGAAATACCAGGGACACGGACTCGACCTTTCGGAGCTGGTGGCGATCGGCAACGAAGGGTTACTGAAGGCGGTCAAGAAGTTCGATCCGGACCAGGGCGTGAAGTTCATCTCTTACGCCGTGTGGTGGGTGCGCCAGGCTGTCCTCAAGGCCCTCGCCGAGCAGACCCGCAGCGTGCGCATTCCGTTGAACCAGAATTCCCAGCTGATTCGCATGAGCCGCACGGAGACCTATCTCTCGCAAGAGCTGGGACGCGAGCCCACCGACAACGAAATCGCGCTCGCACTCGAGGACTCGGTCGAGAACGTGCGCACGGCACGCCGGATGACCGCAGCGGAGTTGTCGCTCGACGCTCCCGTCGACCGGACCGACAAGGATGCCGCGACGTTGGGCGAGCGGTTTGCGGGAATCGAGGGCGGCGAGATCGAGGACCGCACCGACGGCAAGTTGATGCGGGAATTCATCGACCGCATTTTCCAGAAGTACCTCACCCCCCGCGAACGCAAGATCCTCTATCTCTACTACGGACTCGAAGAAGGCAGCGAAGCGATGACGCTCGAGAAGATCGGCGCGCTGATGGGCGTCACGCGCGAGCGGATACGCCAGATCCGCGAGCGGGCGTTCGAGAAGCTGCGTGAGTCGCCCGATGGTCGTGCGTTGAAAGGGTTCTGGAGAGCGGCGTAAGACCGGACAAGCACAACTAGACGTATAGACGTCCAGCGGGGAACAGGTGACAGGGACCAGGGATGCATTTCCTGATCCCTGTTTTTTTCTGTTCCCCGCTACACGTCTGTACGTCTCGTCGTTGCGTTCCTTTATACTACCACCATGTCCCCTGACGTTCTGTCTGCCTTGGAGCGGATCGTCGGCCCGCGCCATGTCCGTCAGTCGACGAGCGACCGTCTCACCTTTGCGTCCGACGGCCTGCCGACGCATCGTCGCCTCCCCGGCATCGTCGTCTTCCCGGGGACGCGCGATGAGCTGATTGCCGTTGTCCGGGTGCTCGCGAGCCACAACATCCCCTTCGTGCCTCGCGGGGCCGGGACCGGGCTGTCGGGCGGGGCCCTCGCTGATCCCGACGCCGCCCTCGTCGTACTCACACGCTTGAACCGCATTCTCGAGATCGATCCCAGGAACCGCCGTGCCGTGGTCGAGCCGGGCGTCGTCAACGTGCGCCTCTCGGCAGCCGCCGCAGGCCACGGGCTGCACTACGCCCCCGATCCATCGAGCCAGACCGCCTGCACGATCGGCGGGAACGTCGCCGAGAACGCCGGCGGCCCGCATTGCCTCAAGTACGGCGCCACCACGGCGCACATCCTCGCCCTCGAGGTCGTGCTCTCGGACGGCCGCGTCATCGCGCTCGGCTCACCCGCGGGAGAGCCGTGGGGCCCCGATCTCGTCGGGCTGTTCGTGGGGTCGGAGGGCAACTTCGGCATTGCCACCCGCATCACCGTCCGGCTTACCCCGACGCCGCGGGCCTTGCGGACCCTGCTCGCCGACTTCATGAGCCTCCGTTCGGCGGGGGAAGCCGTCTCCGCCATCATCGCGAGCGGCATCGTCCCCGCGGCGTTGGAAATGATGGACCGCTCCTGCATCAACGCCGTGGAGGACTCTGTGTACGCCGCGGGTTATCCGCGGGATGCGGCCGCGGTGTTGCTCGTGGAGCTGGACGGCATGGCTGCCGCGGCGGTGGAGGCGGACGCACGGACCGCGGCGGACATGCTGGTGCAGCACGGCGCCCGCGGCGTGCGCACGGCCACCGACACCGCCGAGCGCGAGCGCTTGTGGCAGGGCCGAAAGAAAGCGTTCGGCGCCATGGGACGCCTGTCGCGCGACCTGGTGGTCCAGGACGCCGTGGTGCCGCGCTCGGCCCTTCCCGACGTCCTCGAATCGATCAGCGCCA
>DASTHG010000025.1:0-4929 GCA_035718325.1 Gemmatimonadales bacterium
GGCTCGAGCCCTTCCCGCTCCGCCACGCGCCGCATGGCGGGTGTAACCGTGCCCTGGCGGGCATGAAACATCTGCGTGACACAACTCATCGTGAGCTCCCTTCGCCGGCATTATCCGGATCAGGTCCAAAGGGTGTGATCTCAGCCCTGCCGGCCGCTCCGGCGGGCACCCCTGTCATCGGGCAATCTAACCTTAGTTTTCCACTGTCACATGCGTCCCCTCCTCTGTGCTGTGCTGGTGCTCGCGTGCGCGGGCGGCAGCACGCCGTCCCCGGCGCCGGTCACGACGGATTACCGCGACCTCGAACAGGCGGTCGTACGCCTGGTCAACGCATACCGGGTTCGCCGCCATTTACGCTCGCTGGTGGCCGATTCGGGACTCGCCCGTATCGCCCGCGATCACAGCCGGGAGATGGCCGAGCAGCATGTGTCGTTCGGCCACGACGGATTCGACGATCGGGTGAAGGAGGCGGAGCGCCGCTTCGATTTCTCGGAGATCGCCGAGAATGTGGCGTTGAACGACTATCCCCGCGCTCGCACCGTAACGGTCGCGGTCGACGGCTGGCTCGGCAGCCCGCATCATCGCGAGAACATCGAAGGGGGTTTCGACCGCACCGGCGTGGGTATCGCCCGTTCGGGCGACGGGACCTACTACTACACGCAAGTGTTCATCGCGCGCAGCCGCTTCAGCGCACCGCGTCCGTGATGGTGTAGGTCGTGTACATCCCGGCGGCCATGTGGTCGTTGACGTGGCAATGCAGCATCCACACGCCGGGGTTGCGCGCGATCATGTCGGCGACTTTCATGCTGCCGGGGAGCAGCTCGATCACGTCGAGGTAGCTGTGCTGGTCGAGCTGCAGCTTCGCCCCGTGCCAGTGCGGCGTGTGCAGGTCGCTCTCGCTGCCGAGCGCCGTGACGTACCAGCGGACCCGGTCGCTCTTCGCCATCGTGAGACCGCGCAGGTTACCGAAAAACAGCCCGTTGATCGAGTGCTTGAGATTCATTTCCGCCTCCCGTGCCGGGGAGGTGGGGCCGTTCTCGTTGAAGATCATCCAGAAGGTGATGAACTCGCGGTCGACGTCGGTCGGCACGGCGGTCACGGGATTACCCCGCGCCGGATCGGTGACGATGATCGACCCCACGAGCCCCTGGTTAATCTCGGTTTCGGGATGTACGTGCGAGTGATACAACCAGATCTTGCTCGACAACTCGCCGCCCTGCGGGCCGCTCTCTCGTCCCGCGAGCCAGTTGTAGGTGAAGCTGCCGCCCGGCGTTACGCTGTCGCCGCCGCCGCGCGGCGGATTGTACAGGGCCCCCTCGTTTTCCGCGTTGTACCGCACGCCGTGCGGGTGCATCGAGAGTGGCTGGCGGGTGGCGTTTCGGAACACGACGCGAATCGTATCGCCGGTGAGGGCGCGCAGCGTGGGTCCGAGAATTCCCTGCCAGGGAGGCGCGGCGATCGGTGTGGCGAACGTCGTGTCGGTGTAGCCGACGTAACGCAGCATCGGGTAGACGAGCGAATCGCCCCAGGGATGCGGGAGGCGCTGTCCCATGACCGAGTCATACCGCTCGGGGCTGAAGTTCCAGCCCACCGGCTCCGCCCGCACGTAGTACGTCCGCGTCCGCGGACGATACGGCGCAACACCGCAGCCGGCGGCAAGCACCATACACACAGCCCCGAGCCCGAGACGGCTCAAAGGCGTGTGGCTATCGCTTCGTCGGGTGCCTCGCGCGGATACGGCACCCCGTACCGCTCGGCGGGGAGGTGATACTTCTCCCATTCGGTTCGGAACGCGAATGGGTCGAGACCCACGGCGCGGTCGACCGCCAAAATGCCGTCCAGGTGGTCGATCTCGTGCTGCATCAACTCCGCCATCGGTCCCTCGCACTGCAGCGTGTGGGGGCGTCCCTTGAGGTCTTCGTACGCGACGGTCACCTGCATGGCGCGATTGACGCGCACCAGGAGATCGGGGAACGAGAAGCAGTCATCCCACACTTGAAAGTCCTTGGGCCCCACGTCGGTGATCTCGGGATTCACCATCACCAGGCGCTGCTTCATGCCGTCGACGTCGACCACGACGAGACGTACCGGCGCGCCGATCTGGGGCGCCGAGAGCGCCCGGCCCATGCCGTGTTTTTGCTTCGCCGTCTTCAGGGTGTCGCGCAGATCGTCGGCCACGAGCCGCACCGCCGCGCTGGAAGGTTTCTCCACGCGCTGGCAGCGCTGACGCAGGATCGGGTCGCCAAGCAGGCGAATGCGGCGAACGGCCATAGGGGGCCCTAATTCTGGCGTTTTCCGCCGGAGGCGCAACAGGGCGATGGCCTATCCGGCGTAACCGTTTGTGGCATCATCAAATAGCGTCTCCCCTATATCCCACGCGGGGACGACGGTTTGCCCCTCCCACACAGTGGGTATACGCTAGTCGGCCCCATGACGCTGGCCGGTGTGATTCTCGCGGGCGGGCGCTCGAGCCGGATGGGCACGCCGAAGGCCCTGCTGGATTTCCGGGGCGAGCCATTCGTGGTGCGCCTGCTCGAAGCCTTCGAGGCGCTCGACTTGAAGACGCGCGTAGTGGTCGTGGGTCCGGGAGCCGGTCGGACCCGGGAAGCGATCGCGACGCATCCTTGCCTCGTGGTGGAAAATCCGGATCCCGACTCCGGTCCGATCGGTTCGCTGCGGTGCGCACTCGAAGCACTCGAGACGATTCATCCGACCGCCGTTCTCGTCTGGCCGGTAGACCTTCCGCACGTGCACGTCGCTACGGCAGAGCGGCTGGTCGAGGCGCATCGCCGCGGGCATGCCGCGATCACGCTGCCCACGTTCGCCGGACACCGCGGCCATCCCGTGATCTGGGATCAATCGCTGTTCGACGAGCTGCGTACAAGCGAAGCCGCCGCGCGGGAGGGAGCCCGCGCCGTCTTGCACGCCCACGCGAGTGAGGTCGATGCAGTCCCGGTCGACGACCCGGGGGTCACCGACTACATCAACACGCCCGCGGATTACGAGCGGCTGATTCGTGAGATCAATCGGGATGCTTACTGAGCAGGCGCCGTCGGCCATCAGCTACCGGCTATCAGCCAGGCTGATCAGGAGCCTCCCCGATCTGGGTTTGGGACTGCTGTTCGCGGCGGCGTGGCTCAACCTCTTCACACTCGGCGCGCGGCACGGCGTGAGCCTGATGCTGCTGGTCGAGATCGAGGGGTGGATCATCGTCGTGACGCTCTTTTCCGCCGCACTGGCATATGCGCTGGTCAAGGACAAGGAGTGGACCGAACGCGTCAAGGACGTTGTCGGGCTCGTGACCATCTGCGCGATCCCGCCGCTGTACTTCGCGCTGCGCTGGCACTTGTGGTGGCCGATCCCCACCTACGCGCTGCTCTTGTGGAATCGCTTCCGGCTTGCGCACATGGGCGCAGAGGGAGCGCGCAAGCTGCGCCTCCCGCTACGGGAAATGGTGACGTATGGGGTCGCCGGGCTCGCCAGCATCTGGCTCGCGATTCCGGTACTCGGCGCTACGGCGGCGGAGTTTCGAATCGCCGACTACCCAGGATGGTGTCACGGGCCGGAGTTCTTCATTCCGGACGACATCCGCAACCTGCGCACGGTTGTGTCGTGGTGTGACGAGCCGCACCGGGCGCTCGCCGCCGGTGTCTTCTACTATTGGGTGACCGCGCTCGTGACGCTGCTGCGCGGTCCGCGCAAGCTCACGGTGTTCGGCTGGGTACGTCGCGACGACGACTGATCGTCAGGGTGCCTGGTCGAGCCAGCCGCCGCGGAAGCCCGCGCGGCGCAGTCCCTTGATGATGTACGGACTCTTGCGCATGTACTTCCATACGAGATCGGCGCGGTAGTTGGCGAGCATGCCGAGGATCGGCCCTTCATCTATCCCCAGGTAATCGGTGTCGAACCACCCCAAGCCCCGAACGACCTGCCCCTGCGTTGCCGTGCCGGTGAACTGAAACGTCGGATTGAAGGCATCGAGAAACCCGTATTGTCCAAACAACGGATCGCCGTAGCGCTCGCGCATCGTGACGAGGGCGGGGATGGCGATGTCCGGCGCGAACGCGATCGAGCCGCCGGCCGCCGTCGGCGCGATGGTACCGTCGTCCTGCACTTCCGTGAAGGACGCGCCGCGCGCCCAGTAGGTATGGAACTGGTGCGGCGCGCCGTTCACGGTGAGCGTGGCGTCGGCCGGACCGTCGCTGGCGGTGAGTCCCCAGACATCGCCGCCGTACCCGGTCCAGTGAGCCGGATTGGCGAGGGCGTAGGACCGTTGGGACAGCGTCGCGCGGCGCGAGTCCTCGAAATAGTCGATGCCATGCGCGCGCATGAAGTCGTCCTGGATGCCGCGGAAATCGATCCACAGATGCGAATACTGGTGGCCGAAGAGCGGCGCGAAGCCGATCTCTTGCTGCTCATAGTAGGTGCCCCACGGGTACGTCGACGTCCACGCCGACCAGGCGGTCGAATCGATCGGGTGCGTCGGAGAGCCCAAGGCGAGGACGTAGATCAGCATCGCCTCGTTGAAGCCGTGCCAGTCGGAGGTGATGTACCCATTTTCCGGCGTCCACCCCATGCTGACGAGCGGCGCATTGTGCACCGACCACTGCCAGTCGACGCGATCGTAGATCGAGTCGGCGCTCGCGCGGATCGCCGTCTCGGTAGAGTCCGAGCCGTTGAAGTACTCGCGGCAGAACAACACGCCTCCCAGCAGCAGGGCCGTGTCGATCGTCGAGAGCTCGACCTGCTGGAAGCGCGCCCCCCCGGGCATCGCAAGGAAATGGTAGAAGAAACCCTTGTATCCGGTGACGCCCGTCGCCCCGGACCCTTGGGGTGCCTGCCAGAACCAGCGCAGAGTGGTGAGGGTGCGCGCGGCGGCGTCGGCGCGGGTGATGTAGCCGCGCTCCACGCCGACCGGATAGGCAGTGA
>DASTHG010000026.1:0-3873 GCA_035718325.1 Gemmatimonadales bacterium
CTGATCCGGAACAAAGTCGCGGCGTTCATCATTACGGGTGGGCAGGACAACATCCAGGGCGTCGCGGGCTCGTTGTTCACCTTCTGGTCCGAGCTCGGCTTCATGTTCCCGCCGTTCCCGTTCATCGCCCATTCCCGCGGATGGGACGCCGAGGACATGGAGAACAACGTGCGGCAGGTGAAGATGAGCGACGCCCTGGCCGAGGCGTCGCGCGAGTTGGCAGGCCGCGCAGTGGAGTTTTGGAAGATTCTGGACGAACACAAGAAGGAGCTCGACCGACCCATGGAGCGCGCCGGACGCAAGGCCAACACGATTCCGATGCCGGAAGAGGCGACGGTATGAGTCGACGCATGGAGATCGCGAAGGCGTACGAGAAGGCACTTTTCGCGGGCGACCGGCCGGGTGTCGGCGGCCACTTCACCGACGACGTCGTGTACTGGGTCGCCGGCGGGCCCCGCATCGGGGGCGAATGGCGCGGGCGGGAAGCGGTGCTCGACGCCCTGTGGAACCGCGCGCCGGGTCTCGGCGCTGCGGACTGGGGCTCTGAAGACGTGTGGCGCGTGTGGTACGAGGCGGACGACCGTGTGATCGTCGAAATCCGCGAGAAGAGCTGGCTGAAGAGCGCGCCGGCCGATGTGATGGACCAGCGGACGTGCGTCGTCATCAAGTTTCGGGAAGACAAGATCTGCGAGCTGAGAGACTACACGGACAGTCACCTCTACGAAGCGTTCCTCATAAGGCACCGATCGGAGCTTCCGAAGTTCAACCCGTAGACGGGCAAACGGCGATCAACCGGCTGGAGGCGCCTGAAAGCTGTCCAGCTGGTGATCGTTCTTGCGGGCGATGAGATACAAAGGAACAGCCAGGATCAAACTGGCCCCTGCGTACAGCCACGCCTCGCCGATGCTCCCCAGCTTCGCCAAGTAGCCCCATCCCGACTGCCCCACGACTCCACCCAGGTCCGCGAAGAGAGAGTCCAGGGAGATGATGGTCGCCCGTTGCGCCGAAGGGATATGCGCGTTGAGGTATCCCTGTTTGACCGGTCCCCCGACGCCGAGAGCCACCGCGTAGATCAGGTAACAACCGAGAGCGCCGAAAAACGCCGCGGGCCGGGGTAGCAGAAAGCCGCTCGCGGCAGCACCGATCACGGCGACGACCTGCACGCCGACCGAGCTGGCCAGGATGCCCGTCCGGGTACGGATCACCTTACTCAGGCGACCCACCAGCGCGTTGCCCACGATCATCGCCAACGACACGAGCGCCGCCACGGCCCCCGAGACCCACACGTATTCGCGTCCCAGCAGGTCGAGGAAGTAGCGCTGCCAGCTGTAGAACCCGAAGATCATGAAACTCATGCCCACGAGCGACGCCAGCATCACTGGTCGCACGACCTTGTGGTGCAGCCCGAACGTGAGCCCCTCCACGAACACCCGTTTCAGCTCCGTCGGTACGCGGCGCCATTCCAGGGCGCGCGGCGTGTAGCCCAGCTCCGGCATCGACACCCAGGCAACCGCGAGCAGCGGCAGGAACGTGGCAGAGCGGACGAGATACGGGACAGCCAGGTCGATCTGGCCGAGGAGGCCGCCGCCCAGCGTGCCGATGAGCATGGCCGCCCCGAACACCATCTGCCCCCGGGCGAAGATCGGCTCCATCCCTTCCGTGTAGCCTGTCGCCTTCAGCGCGTCGACGAGCCAGGCGTCCACCGCCCCCGTGTAAAACGTGTAGCCGAGGCCGAGCAGCACCGATGTGCCCATGAACGACCAGAATCCCCAGTGGAACCAGGCGGTGGCGACGTAGAGCAGCGTCGCGACGAGCAGCGTCACGATGCAGAGGATGAGCGAGACGCGACGGCCCAACGTGTCGGCGACGACGCCGGTCGGGATCTCGAACACCACCATCCCGAACGTAAAGGCGGCGTTCGTGAGCATCACCTGGAAGATGTCGAGACCGGCGTGGAGCTTGAACAGCGTGTCCACGCCCCAGATCAGCGACGCCGCGAGATTGAACAGCCCCGTGATCAGATAGTAGGAGCGGATGATCCTGGTGCTCATCCCTCGAGGGCCGGTGCGGGAACGGGAATCGTGGACGGCGTGCGCCAGGCGTGCCACGCCGTGGCCGCGAGAATCACGGCGCCGCCCGCGAAGACGCGTGGCCCCGGTGTCTCGCCATGAATCAACCACGCCCAGATGGGCGACAACACCGGCTCGACGAGTCCCACAAGCGCCACCTCGAGCGCCCGCACGGCGGCGACGGCGCGGGAGAGAAACACGTACGCCAGTGCGAGCTGGAATACGCCGAGGTACAGGACGACGAGCCAGTCGCGCGGCGCCCCCGCGGTGAGCGGGAGAGCGAACGGCAGCGCGATGAGAAAGATCATCACGTTGCCGGTGACCGCCGCCGCGGCCACTGGACCATGGTCACCCACGACGTCCGTCCCGCGGGTCCCCGGGCGCCGCGCCACCCAGCGATAGCCCATCACGGTCAGCGCCCAGCTGACGGCGCATGCGGCGGCGAACATGTTGCCGAGCGCCGGGTTCGGCGCCGTGGCGAACCGGCGCCCGGGTGCCGACAGGAGCAGCGCCATCCCGACCACGAGCAGCGCCATGTACTCGAGATCGCGGCGCGTGACGTGCTCGTGCAGCAGCAGCGGTGCCAGGGCGAGGATGAATAACGGGTGCGTCGCCTGGATGAAGATCGCGCTGGCGGCCGTCGTCTGCCGGTTCGCCAGTACGAAGAACAGTCCGGCGCCCGCGTACGCCACCCCCACGATCGGTGAGCGCCAGCTCCACCCGCGACGGGCTGCGGGAATGAGCACCAGCATCGCGCATGCGGCCACCAGCGCCCGCCCGGCCGCGAGCTGCCAGACACCGAAGCCGCACAGCTTGATCGCAGCCCCGCCGGTCGAGAACAGCACCGCCGCGGCGACGACCCGCAGCCGCGGGCTCATGGCACGGCCTGCGCCAGCCAGTCGTGCGCGATCGCATGCAGGTCCTGGTGCTCAATATCGGCCAAAGCGTTGAGGCGGCGCATGGCATCGTCATCGATCTTGCCGCGTAGCTCGAGCAGCGCGCGCCCGACTTCGGGGTGCTGCGCGAGCACCGCGCTGCGCACCACCGGTGCCGCCTCGTAGGGCGGGAAGTAGTGGCGGTCGTCGACCAGCGCCACGAGATGGAGCGCCGCGAGCTGGCCGTCCGTGGAATTGCCGGCGATTACGTCGATCTTGCCGTCCGCCAGCGCGCGGTAGGTCAGCCCCAGATCCATCGCCGTCGGCGGCGCGGCGAAATGGAGCCCGTACGCCGCAGCCAGTCCGGGGAATCCGTCCGCACGGTTCAGAAACTCGTAGCCGAACCCGGCGTGCCACCGCGGCGCGACCCGTGCCAGGTCGCTGATGGTATGCAGCCCCAGCCGGTCAGCGTCGGCCTGGCGCACCGCGATGGCGAAGGTGTTGTTGAATCCGAAGGGATCGAGCCACACGAGGTTCCAGCGCTGCCGATACTCCTGGGCGACAGCCTGGCGCACGCTGTCGGCACTGGGCCCCGCGGCGTGCTTCAGAACCGCGGTGTACGCCGTCCCCGTGTATTCGACGTACAGATCGATCTGCCCGGCAGTGATGGCGCTGTGACACACGAACGTGCCGCCCAGATGCAGTTTGCGCTCGACCGTCAGGCCCGTACGACGCTCGATCTGTTGCGCGGCGATCTCGGCCAGCAGGTCCGATTCGGTGAAATTCTTCGCACCGATGGTGATGCGGTTGGGGTGAGAACAGGACGAAGCCCAGACAACGCCGATGAGCGCGAGCCCGATTCCCCGTGTCGAACGGGCACGATCCTGTGCTATCGCCATACGAATCGTCTCTCGAGCATCCCCAGCAAT
>DASTHG010000027.1:0-6774 GCA_035718325.1 Gemmatimonadales bacterium
GCATCCCCAGCAATCCATCCGCCCCCAGTGCCAGGAGCGCTGCCGGCACCGCGCCGGCGAGAATCAACGTGTTGTCCACTACCGCGACGCCGCGAAAGATGTAGACGCCCAGACCCCCGGCGCCAATCGCGGCCGCGATCGTCGCCGTCCCCACGCCGACCACTGTCGCAACGCGAATCCCGGCGAGGATTACCCCCGCCGAGAGTGGCAGCTCGACGATGCGCAGCAGCTCGCCATCGGTCATCCCCATCCCGCGGGCGGCTTCGCGCACCGCCGGGTCGATTCCCGAGATCCCCACGTACGTGTTGCGCACGATCGGCAGCAGCGCATAGAGGACGAGCGCGACGATCGCCGTCCGCGCGCCGATACCACCGAGGAACGGGAGCGGAATGAGAAACCCGAACAACGCGAGACTGGGAATCGTCTGAAAGATGTTGGCGAGACCGAGCACGGGTCCGCGCCACGCCGGGCGCCGGGTCAGGAGGATCCCGACCGGTACGCCGATGGTCACCGCGATCGCCGTCGAGACCAGCACGAGCAGCAGGTGCTGGCCCACGAGCCCTACCACCTCGCGCGTGTTGTCGAGATAGAACCGGATCAGGTTCACGCCGCCGCCTCGAGGAAGGCGCGGACTTCCGGCTCCGCGGATCGGCGAAACTCCTCCGCTGTCCCCAGGAACACGAGCCGCCCGTCCTGCATCAGTCCGATGCGCGTCCCCAGCAGCAACCCCTCCCGCACGTCGTGCGTGACGAACACCATCGCCTTCCCGAGTCGGGCGATGAGTCCCTTGAACTCGCGCTGCAGCTCGCCGCGGGTGATCGGATCGAGCGCCCCGAACGGCTCGTCCAGCAGGAGCAGCGGCGGGTCGACCGCGAGTGCGCGGGCGACGCCGACGCGCTGGCGCTGGCCCCCAGAGAGCTCGTGGGGACGGCGCGCGGCGAACCGCTCCGGGGCGAGCCCCACGAGCGTCAACAGCTCCGTCACCCGAGCGTCGATCCGCTGCGATTCCCATCCCTCGAGGCGCGGCACGAGTCCGACGTTGTCGGCGATGGTGAGGTGCGGCAGCAGCCCGACCTCCTGAATGACGTAGCCGATCCCGCGCCGCAGCCGGAACGGAGGGACGGCGCCGGTGGCCCGCCCCGCGACGATGACTTCCCCCGCGCTGGGGTCGATCAGGCGGTTGATCAGTTTCAGCGTCGTGGTCTTCCCCGAGCCGCTGCGTCCCAGGAGAACAAGCGTCTCCCCCGGCGCGACGCTGAACGACACGTCGCGCACCACCGGACGCGGTGGGTTATTGCCGAGCTCGCAGCTCACACCGCGCAGCTCGACGACCGGCGCGGTCAACGCGGTCCCGCCAGGACCATCTGGAACCGCTCGTCGTCGCTGGTCCCGCGCCAGCGCGCGGTCAGTCCGGCGTCATCCAGGATGCGGAGAAACGTCGCGGCGTCGTACTTGTAGGAGTGGTTCATAGCGAGGCGCTCGCCCGAGCGGATGTGGAGTGATTCGCCGCCCAGTCGCGCCGCCACGTCGCGCGACGCCTGGAAGTGCTTGCGCAGCGGGTGCAGCCCTCGGAGCCGGTCGTCGATCACATCCTCGAAGACGATGGCGCCATCCGATTCCCCGATCCCGACCGCGTGGAGCGGCGCCCAGGCGAAGCGGCGGTTCAGCGGATTGTCGTACCCCGCGACGGTTTGCCCGCCGGCGTAGATCTCCCCGTCGACCAGCAGCATGTCCTCAGGCCGCAGGAATTCCCGCAGCGTGCGTGCCTCGACGATCGGATCGAACGCGCCGAGGGTGTTGCCCAGCAGCATGACGAGCCGTGGCGGTGCATCGGTCGCCGGGGCCAGCGCGGCCAGATGCTCAGGTACCGTAAAGTCCGCTTTGATCCCCTGCGACCAGATTCCTGCCTCGAGCGCGCCGCCGACAGCCATCTCGAGCAGGGCCTGGCTCGCATCGACGGGAACGTAGCGGAGCCGGCGCCCGTGCGCAGCCAGGGCCTGAAGCACGAGCAGGTCCTTGTCGCCCTGGCCCGAGCCGAGACTCACGACTTCCAGCGATCCGCTTTGCAGCACGCCGGCCAAGTCGTTGGCAGACCGGGCGATCAGCGAGCGCGACCGCACAAAATTGCGGTACGCTCCGTCGGAACAAAGCGCAAGCCACGCGCGTACCGACAGGGGAAACCAGTAGAAGAACTTCTCGTCCAGGCGGCGCGCGACGAAGGAGGAAACAAAATCCTCCGCTAAAGCATTCTCCGTGAGAAGGGCATGGATGGGGATCATGCAAGACGTAAGACTTACGGGTTGACGATTGTTCCGGCAACTCGTATGGTGGTCGAACCGGGTAGTCTCACACTCATTCCTCACCTGGAGGACCGGATGCAGATCGTCGAAACTCATGAACTCGTGCCCAGCTGTCATCGTCCCGAAATCGTCGAGACGACTGAGCTCGTTCCCACCTGCCACACCTGAGGGAACCGCTGCTGCACACGGGGGCCCGGGAGCATTCCGGGCCCCTTCTGTTTCCGGGTTCCGCCGTGCTCGGCTTGGGGGCCTGGGGAATCGGTGGCGCCGGTTGGGGCGCGCCCGCGGAAGAAACCGAGCGGCTGGCCGCGATCGCCCTGGCGCGCGAGCGCGGCGTCGTGTGGTTCGATACCGCTCCCACGTACGGCGACGGGGAATCGGAGCGCCTGCTGGGGCGGGCGCTGCGCCCGTATCGCGCCAAGATCCGCATCGCCACGAAGGTCGGACCGCGGGACGATCCGCGTCACTCGCTCGAGCAGTCCCTGGAGCGGCTCGGCACCGACTACGTCGATCTCGTGCAGTTGCACGAAATCGCCGAGGGGTGGGAATCGCGGCTCGAGATGCTGCACCGGCTGCAGCAGGCGGGCAAAGCGCGCGCCGTCGGCGTGTGTAACGCGAGCCACGTCGAATTGAGTCGCGCGCTGCGCGTCGCACCAATCGCCGCGTATCAGGGCCCGTACAACCTCTTCGATCGCGACGCGGAGGAGCGCCTGCTGCCGCTGTGTCGTGACCACGGCCTCGCGTTTCTCGCGTACCGACCCCTCGCGTCGGGGCTCCTGGGCGGAGGATTCTCCGAGCTGCCGCGTTTCTCCGATGGTGACCATCGGACGAAGCTGTACTGGTTCCGCGGCGCCGAGTTCGCGCGCCGATCCCTGGTGATCGCGAAGTTGACGGAATTGGCCACCGGCCTCGGCATCTCCCTCCCGGCCCTGGCGCTCCGCTGGGTGCTCTCCCGCGCGGGCGTGACGATCGTCCTGGCGGGTTCGCGCAACGCGGCGCATGTCGCCGATAATCTCGCGGCGCAAGACGTTCCCCTCGACGACACCACCGGCCGCGAGATCGACGTTGCCATGCGGTCCGCCTTTCGGCTGCCGGCGGCGACGAGCGCCGCCGCGGAGGTGGCGCAGAGCTGGGGTCCCCGAGAGCGCTTCATCGTGGAGCGCCTCGATGGCCGCATGACCCCCGAATCGATCGCGGCGGCGTGGACCGACCGCGGCGAGCAGCCGATGGTCGCCGCTCAGGTGAAAGTCTTCGCCGATCAGCTGCGCGAGCGGGGACTGGCTGGGGCAGTATGAACCGCCGGACGCTGCCCTGCATCCTGGCGCTGCTCGCCCTGCCCGCGGGCGCCACCGCCCAGCACGATACGGGAACGCTCGTCCTGCGGAGCTTTCACTTTTCCTCCGGCGACTCCCTCGACGAGTTGAAGCTGTTCTACCATACCATGGGCCGGCCGCGGCGCGACGCGGGAGGAGTGGTCCGCAATGCCGTCCTCATACTGCACGGCACGGGCGGCAGCGGAGCGCAGTTCTTTTCATCTTCGTTCGTCGAGCTGTACGCCCCCGGCGCACCGCTCGATACGAGCACGCATTACGTCATACTTCCCGACGACATCGGACACGGCCGCTCCAGCAAGCCGAGCGGCGGGTTGCGCGGCCGCTTCCCGCATTACGCGTACGCCGACATGGTCACCGCAGAGTACCGGCTCGTCACCGAAGGACTGCACGTCGATCACTTGCGGCTCGTGATGGGGACGTCGATGGGGTGTATGCACGCCTGGATGTGGGCGGAGCGGTATGCGGCGTTCATGGACGGTGTGGTGCCGCTGGCCTGTGCGCCGACGCAGATCGCCGGGCGTAACCGCATGTTCCGCAAGATGATCATCGACGACATCCGGCTCGATCCAGCCTGGCGCGGGGGGGAGTACGCGGACCAGCCGCCGGGCCTCTCCGCCGCGTTGCAGGTGCTCTTCATGATGGGATCGAGCGCCGCACTGCTGCACCGCACGGCCCCGACTCGCGACTCCGCGGATCAGTACATCTCGGCCTGGGTGGCGGGCCGCCGCACGACCACCGACGCCAACGACATGTTGTATCAGTTCGATGCCTCGCGGGATTACGACCCCAGCCCCGATCTCGAGCGCATCACGGCCCCGGTACTGGCGATCAACTCCGCCGATGACGTCATCAACCCGCCCGAGCTGGGGCTGATGGAGCGCTTGATGCCGCGCGTCAAGAACGGCCGCTACGTCTTGATCCCGATCGGGCCGAAGACGCGCGGGCACGGCACGCACACGGTGGCCGCCGCATGGCGCGAGTGGTTCGATCCGTTCGTGGCGAGCCTGCCGCAGCGGTGAGCGAGCGCCCCATGCGCGACCTCATGGTCGGAGCGTTTTACAACCCGCACCTCGGCCGGGAGCTCGCCCAGGCATCCGGCATCGACCACCTCGCAATGGCTGATCCGCCGCGCGGTGACGATCCCTGGTGGCCCAGGGTCCGCGACCGATACACGCTGCTGCTGCACGACTATCTCGGGCAACTCTCAGAGCCGCTCGACGAGCACGCGATCCAGCGTGCCCGATCCCTCGCGGCGCTGTACCGTTCGCCGTGGGTCGCCGAGCACTTCCAGTGCCTGCACACCGAAGACGGGAGCTACAATCTCAACTACGTCTTCCCGCCGCTCTACACGGAAGAGTTTCTCGACCGCTTCGTCGCCAATGCCAACGCGCTCAAAGCACGGTTGGACCAGCCGCTCGTGATGGAGAACATTCCGGGCTTTTTCGACGTCGCGGCCAGCCGCATCCCCGAAGCGCAGTGGCTGCGGCGCTTCTTCGAGCGGACCGATGTGGGGTTTCTCCTCGATCTCCCGCATATCTGGCTCGAGGCGCACTATCACGCCATCGACCCCCGGACGTTTCTCAGTGAGTTTCCCCTGGAGCGCGTCGTCGAGATACACGTCGCCGGCGTGGAAAACGATCGCGACCTCGAAGGGCCGTGGATCGCCCCGACCGCGCCGTCGGATACGATGCTCGACTTCATGGTACACGCCGTCCACCACTGCCCCCAGGTTCGCGCAGTGACGTTCGACGCCTTCGCCCCCACGCTGACGAGCGAAGTACTGTTCTCGAGTGTTCGCCGCATCCGGGACGCTCTGCGAAATTGATGAGCGATCGTGCCGTGCAGGACGCCGTGATCCGCGCCCTGGCCGACGCGCCGTTCCGCGCGTCGTCGGAATGGCGCCAGCGCGAGCTGGCCAACGAGGACCGGCTCGACCGCTTCGCGAAATTCCTGGCGCGGCACTATTACTACGAGCGCCTCGTCCACTTTTTCCGCTACTCGAAGGCACTGGCCCGGGTGACCGGCCGAGTGCCTGAGACCGTACTCACGGGGCTGGGATTCGAACGACTGCTGCCGAGGATGGTCCTGGGGAGTCGCGACTCCGCGCTCGCCGTCGCCGAGCTGGTCACGACGTATCTGGAAGCCGGTGGTACCGCGGTCCCGTATCACGATGATCTGTTGCAATACCAGCGGGCGATGATGGTCGTGGAATCGGGCGCGCGGGTGTGGCATGATGGATCATCCGCCCCAGCGCCGGCCCACCGCATCTCACGTCCCACGAAGGTGGAGGGTACGATGCTGCTCGACCTGAAGCACGACCTCCCGGCAGTGCTGCCGCAGCTGTTGCGCGACTGGACCGAAGTCCCGTACGCCCCTGCGCAACCGACCATGCTGCTCATCGCCCGCTCCGCGCACGGCCGGGTCTCGGTGGCGCGCTCCACGGCGACGATCGCGACGGTGCTCGAGCTGGCGGACGGCCGCAAGACGCTCGAAGACCTCGCGCGGGAGGCCGGCCTCCGCCCGGCGGACCTCGAGGCTACACTCGAGGGCCTCGTGGACATCGGCGCCGTGCGCTTCTCCACCGGCAGCTAGCACGCACCGATGATCGTTCGCGAATGCATGACCCCGAAGGTGTTCTCGATCCGGTTCGACAAGAAGCTCATTGCGGTGCGCGAGATCATGACCTGGGCGCACGTGCGCCATGTTCCGGTCGTCGACGCCTCGGGAGCCCTGGTCGGCCTCATCAGCCACCGGGATCTCCTTTCCGCAGCGATCTCCTCGGTGGCCCCTGCACCGGAAGTCGAACGCGCGCGCCACCTGGCCGAAGTTCCGATCGTGAAGGTCATGCAGATGGATATCCAGACCATCGGCCCCGACGCACCGGTTCGCGAGGCGGCCTCTCGGATGCGCCGACACAAGATCGGATGCTTACCGGTGGTCGAGAGCCGAAAATTGGTAGGGATCCTCACCGGGTTCGACCTGGTCGGTATCCTTGAGAAACAATGAGCCGTGCTCCAGCCCTCCTGGCCGTCCTGTTCCTGTGCGCCTGCGCCACGGGAGGCGGGGCCATGGGTAAGCATGGAGATCCCATCGACGCCCTGTTCGCGGATTATGCCGGCCCCGATGTCCCGGGCGCCAGT
>DASTHG010000028.1:0-2919 GCA_035718325.1 Gemmatimonadales bacterium
AACACGCCCTTCTTCGGGCCGTCGCCGAACAGCTTCAGCCGCACCTGCTTCAAGTTGAGAACGATCTCGGTGACGTCCTCGATCACACCCGGCAGCGTCGAGAACTCGTGCAGCACGCCCTCGATGCGCACCGACGTGATCGCCGCGCCCTGCAGCGACGACAACAACACCCGCCGCAGCGCGTTGCCGAGCGTGGTCCCGAAGCCGCGCTCGAGCGGCTCGAGCGTGAACCGGCCATAGCGGTCGGAGTTCGCGGCGTCGGCGACCAGACCCTTCGGCATCTGGAGATTCTTCCACTTCATCTTCAAGCCTCCCGGATTGGAAAGGCGATCGTCACTTCGAGTAGAGCTCGACGATCAGCTGTTCGTTGATCGGCACGCCGATGGACGCGCGCGTCGGCACGTGCAGGACCCGCCCCGAGAGCCTCTCGGCGTGCAGTTCCAGCCAGTCCGGCACGCCCTGTCCCTTGCGGGAATCGAGCGAGTGCTTGACCACGGTCAAGTCGCGGCTCTTCTCGCGGACCTGCACCTCGTCCCCGGGGCGCACCTGGTACGAGGGAATGTCGACCGCCCTGCCGTTCACCGCGAAATGGCGGTGACGCACGAGCTGGCGGGCGGCGCTGCGCGACGCCGCGAGCCCGAGGCGGAAGACGACGTTGTCGAGACGGCGCTCGAGCATCTGCAGCAGCACCTCACCGGTGACGCCCTTCGACTCGATCGCCTTGGTGAACGTGTGACGGAACTGGCGCTCGAGAAGGCCGTAGATGCGACGCGCCTTCTGCTTCTCGCGCAGCTGCAGGCCGTAGTTCGTCTCCTTGGCGCGCCGGCTCTTGCCGTGCTCGCCGGGGGCGTAACCGCGCCGCTCGAACGCGCACTTGTCGGTGAGGCAGCGCGCGCCCTTCAGGAACAGCTTCATCCCCTCACGCCGGCAGAGCCGGCATCGGGCATCGTGATAGACCGCCATGCGATTCTCCTAGACGCGACGCCGCTTGGGAGGGCGGCAGCCGTTGTGCGGGATGGGCGTGACGTCCTTGATGGCGGAGATCTCGAGCCCCGCCACCTGGAGCGAACGGATGGCGGCCTCGCGGCCGGAGCCGGGGCCCTTCACCCACACTTCCACGCGCTTGAGGCCCATGTTGATGGCCTCGCGAGCCGTGGCCTCGGCGGCCACCTGCGCGGCGAACGGCGTGCTCTTGCGCGAGCCCTTGAACCCGGCCTTGCCCGCGCTCGCCCAGCTGATCACGTTCCCGTCCGTGTCGGTGATGGTGATGATCGTGTTGTTGAAGCTCGCCTGCACGTGGGCGACGCCGTTCGTGCCCACCTTGCGGTCGCGCTTCTTCGCCTTCTTTACATCAGCCACGCCTTACCTCCCAGGGACGCTTCGCGCCCCGTTGAATCAACCCTTCTTGCCAGCCTTCACCTTCTTGCCGCCCACGGCCATCTTCTTCGGGCCCTTGCGCGTGCGCGCGTTCGTCTTCGTGCGCTGTCCGTGCACGGGCAGACCGCGGCGGTGACGCAGACCGCGATAGGCGCCGATGTCCATCAGGCGCTTGATGTTCATGGCGTGCTCGCTGCGCAGCGCGCCCTCCACCTTGTGCTCGCGCTCGATGAGCGTGCGCAGCTTGCCGGCGTCCTCGTCGGAGAGCGCCTTCACGCGCGTGTCCGGGTTGACGCTCGCCTTCTCCAGCAGCCGCTTCGCCGTGGCGGGGCCGATGCCGAAGATGTAGGTGAGCGCGACCTCGATGCGCTTCTCGGTCGGGAGATCGATGCCTGCGATGCGTGCCATGTTTCTCCTGTCGGGCCAGCCTGCGGCTGGCCCTGATGCTTGAAGACGGGTGCGGCTAGCCCTGGCGCTGCTTGTGCCGCGGGTTGCGGCTGCAGATCACACGAATGACGCCTTTGCGGCGCACGATCTTGCAGTGCTCGCAGATCTTCTTCACGGATGCACGGACCTTCATGAGCTCACTCCTCTTCCTGCTAAAGGACTACTTGTATCGGTACACGATCCGGCCGCGGCTCAGGTCGTACGGCGACATCTCGACCGTGACCTTGTCGCCCGGCAGGATCTTGATGAAGTGCATCCGCATCTTGCCCGAGATGTGGGCGAGCAGCCGGTGGCCGTTCTCGAGCTCCACGCGGAACGTCGCGTTCGGGAGCGACTCGACCACCGTGCCCTCGACCTGGATGCCTTCTTCTTTCGCCAAACTTTCCTTTCCTGGCGCGACGGCCCGTCAGCGACCGTTCCGGCCCACGGCCGCCGTCAGCGCACCGTAGACCAGGTCCTGCGGACCCGTCCCGTTGACTTCCTTCAACCGCCCCTGCCCGCGGTAGTGATCCGCCAGCGGGGCCGTCTGCTCCCGGTACACCTCCAGCCGCCGCCGCACCGTCTCCGCGGTGTCGTCGACGCGCTGCTGAAGCTCTATCTCGGGATGGTCGTCGCAATGACGGCCGTCCCGGGGCGGTGCGCTCAGCATGTTGTAGACGCGCCGGCACACCGGGCACTCCCATCGCGCGCTCAGCCGCCGGACCAGCTCCCCGTCCGGCGCCGTGAGCGCCACCACCACGTCCAGCGGCTTGCCTCGGTCCCGCAGGATCGCGTCCAGCGCATCCGCCTGCGGCACGGTCCGCGGGAACCCGTCGAGCACGAAGCCCTCCTGGGCGTCGGTCTCGAGCGTGCGCTCGCGCACCAGCCCGATCATGACCGGATCGGGCACCAGCATTCCCTGGTCCATCAACTGCCGTGCTTCCATCCCGAGCGGGGTCCGCTTCGCGATCGCGTCGCGCAGCATCTCCCCCGTCGAGATCAAGGCCCACCCGCGATCGCTCGCGAGCCGGCGCCCCTGGGTCCCCTTCCCTACGCCGGGTGGGCCCAGCAGCACCACCTGCATGTCACATCCGCGAGCGGCCACGGATACGGCCG
>DASTHG010000029.1:0-7388 GCA_035718325.1 Gemmatimonadales bacterium
AGGGGCGGGACTTCGCCGCCGTGGGGAAGCTGTTGCTGGAGGCCGGCTCCCCCGTCGAGTGGGACTACAACGCCGAGCCGGCGGAAGGCTTACGCGAGATTCTCGCTTCGTGGCAACGCGCTTGAACCCAGAGGAGGACGGCGATGCATAAGGGGCGGCTGGAGGCATTCAGCGACGGCGTGCTGGCGATCATCATCACGATCATGGTGCTCGAGCTGCGCCAGCCGCCTGGCGGCGACCTGGCAGCGCTCGGCGTCGCAGCGCCGAAGCTCCTGATCTACCTGTTGAGCTTCGTGTTCATCGGCATTTACTGGAACAACCACCACCACATGTTGCAGGCGGCGCAGCGAGTCACGGGCGGCGCGTTGTGGGCCAATATGCACCTGCTGTTCTGGCTCTCCCTGATCCCGTTCGTGACGGATTGGATGGGCGAGCATTTCGGCGCGATCCCCGTAGCCGCCTACGGCATCGTGCTGATCTCGGCGGGCGCCGCCTATTACATCCTATCCCGCGTGCTGCTGGCGTCCCACGGCCCCACATCGCTGCTCGCGCGCGCGCTCGGTCGCGATGTCAAAGGCATCGCCTCGCTCGTGATTTACGCGGTGGCCGTGGGGGTCGCGCTCGTCGCACCGTGGATCGCCTGCACGCTGTATGTGGTGGTGGCGTTGCTGTGGCTCGTGCCGGACCGGCGCATCGAGCGTCTGCTGTCGTGATGCTCAGAGCCACCGGTCGGACTTGAACCGACGACCGCTCGATTACGAATCGAGAGCTCTACCACTGAGCTACGGTGGCGGTAGGCCCCTAACTTAGCAACCTGCCCCCCGCTGCGGTACTCCGCGACACCTGACCTGTGGTGTCCTTCGACGAGCTAGCATCCACGCGCCGGACGCGACCCGAGCAACAGTGACTGGAAGCCCGGCTCGCGCGCGATTGGATCGAACGTCGGATCGCAACGCAGATGCAGCTGAAAATGGAGATCCTCACGCGGCGCGTACTGTCGCAGCCACGCGATAGCGTGGTCCGCGTCGCCGAGCGCGGCGTACGCCTGGGCGAAATACACCGCCGTATGCAACGGAGCCGGCTGGTACGCCATGGCGAGCGAGTCGCCCCGCTGCAGGATGCGCCGCGCTTCGCGGGCGGAGCCCCCGCGCGCTTCCACCAGCGCGCTGCCGGCCTCGGCTTCGACAACGCCGACCTCCGTGCTGAGCCGTCGCGCCGCCTCAAATGCCGCGCGGCCCCGCGCCACGTGGCCGAGCTCGACCGCGACCTGCCCGGCGGTGAACCGACCCAGCACATAGTTGGGATCTACGGCAATCGCGCTGTCCGTCCACCACGCCGCACTGTCGTACTGGCGGCGCCAGTAGTGCCCCAAGGCCAGGAAGGCGAGGCCCTGGGTGAACGACGGGTTCGCCCGCACCGAGCGGCGCCAGGTCGCCAACGCCTGGTTCAAGTCACCCGACTCGGCGTAGCTGAGCGCCAGGTAGTGCCACGCCCGGGCGTTGCTGGAGTCGATGGCCAAGGCCTGCCGGACGGACCGGAACACGGGGGTGACGTCAGTCGGATCGAGCTGCCGGCTCACGATGGCCTGCGCCACCCAAACATCGGCGTTCCGGCGGTCCAGGATCAGCGCGCGATCCACCGCCGCGAGCGCGAGACGAAGCGCGGAATCCCGTTCCACCCCGGAGAACACGAATCGTCGCTCGAAGGCCCGTGCATAGGTATTGGCGAGTCCCGCCCATGCTGCCGCATAGGCGGAATCCCGCTGGACCGCCGCCGTGAATGCCGCGATCGCATCCTGGATTCCCGCCGGCGTGCGCTGGTCGTACCCCCGAACGCCGCGCTCATAGAGCGCGACCACTTCAGGATCCCGCGGGGGTTGCGCATGGCCGCGACGATGTACTCCCCACCACCCCGCGAGCGCGACGAGGCCGAGGGCCACCGTCGCACCGAGGGCGCGGAACATCGACCGGGCCCGGCGCTGCAGCCCGGACTGAGTCACCGTCGCATTCCGGAGCGCCGCCGCAAATGACGAGACATCAGGGAACCGGTCGGCGGGAATTCGCTCCAGCGCTCGGAGCAACGCCGCTTCCACGGCGACCGGTACCGCTGACCGAACCGGACGGAGCGGCTCGGTCAGCCGACGTGCGATGATCGCCTGGGCCGTGGGACCGGTAAACGGCGGTTCCCCGGCCAGCATCTCATACAGCACGCAGGCCAGGCTGTACTGATCGCTCCGCGCATCGACTGCTTCCGCGGTCGCCTGTTCAGGACTCATGTACGCCGGCGTGCCAACGACGATGCCCGTGTTCGTGAGACGCTCCCCGCCCGTCTCGATCAGCGCCTTCGCGATGCCGAAGTCGGCGACGTAGGTGTGCCCGTCGACGAGCAGCAGATTCTCGGGCTTGATGTCCCGGTGCACGACCCCCGCCTCGTGCGCGGCATGGAGCGCGGCAGCCGCTTGCTCCGCGATGTGCAGGGCGTCCTCCACCGGGACATGACGCTCGCGGTCGAGCCGTTGACGCAACGACTCACCGGCGATGTATGTCATCGCATACCAGGGCAGCGAGACACCGTTCGGTCCCGGAAATGCCCCAGAGTCCAAGACAGGAACGATGTGGGGATGCTGCACGCAGGCGGTGAGGCGGATCTCGCGCACGAAGCGATCCACGCCGATGGCACCGGCGAGCTCTTCGTCCAGAACCTTTATGGCGACCAAACGGTCGTGGCGGAGGTCGCGCGCCAGCCAGACCGATGCCATGCCGCCTCGGCCGAGCTCGCGCTCCACCGAGTACCGATCGGCGAGCGCCGCATTCAGGTGGTCGCGCATGCGAAACCCCTTGCGTCCTGTGGAGAGCGACTGGCGACGACAATATCGGACTCGATCTCCAGAAACGCGAGAACCAGGTCTGCTCTGTCTATGGTGCCAACGGTGGTGCGAAGAAGTTCGTTGCTCCACGTCGCTGGTCGTCGTCGCTGAAACACAACGGCCAGCGCGGGCTCCTGGAGCAAGTTTTGCGGCGTATCAGAGGTTATTCAGCTACCTGTATCCGCGCGATCGCTGGTTTGTGCGGCTCGTCGTGGCCTTCGACAACCTCCCGTCGATCGCATGGGCGGTCGACGTGTACGTTCGCAGTGCCACGTGGCGCGGTTTCTTACTAGGCCCCTTCGAAGGAGATTCCGTTTCTAATAGAAGCGGGGGGTGGCTTTCAGACCGACGAAATGAGCTCGGACCCACCACTGATCAGGAGGCCGCTCGAAACAGCGAGTACTGGAACTGCTGGACGGCGCCCCTGGGAGTGACGTGCGATTCCCGCTCCACTCGCAGCAGAGCAAATCGCGGCCCCAGCGTCGCGGCGAGGGCGGACGGCTCGTAGCGCACAACCTCCAACCCGCTGCAGCGCGCCGGGCCATCGGGCGCGAACGTCGCGATCACGACATGCCCGCCAGGACGCAGACTGGCGTCGAGCGCCCGCAGGTAACTCCGGCGGTCTTCAACGGATGTGAGAAAGTGAAAGACCGCACGGTCGTGCCAGAGGCCATACCGACGCGTGGGCACGAACCCCGCAAGGTCGGCGTGCAGCAGGGTGACGGCCTGGTCGCGAGGGCTCAAGCGAGCCCGTACGGCATCGAGGGCCGGCGCCGCCAGGTCCAGGACGGTGATATCCTGATAGCCCCGGTCCAGCAGGTGATCGACCAGAAGGGACGCGCCACCGCCAACGTCGAGGATCGGATCGCTGCGCGCCAACCCCGCAGCTTCGATCAGGGCCAACGAACAGGTGGGCTCGGCTTGAAACCAGCTGAGCTCGCTCGCCCGGTGCTTCAGGTAGATCGCCGTCCAATGATCTTCGTTCGAAGGCATGGAGCTGCGGGCTACGCTCCCGGCTTCCGAGCGGTGAACAGCACGGCCTTCACGCCGTACTCTTCCGCGGCGTCGCGCGTCGAGTCCTTCCGGAACGCGAACCCCGGAACGACCGTCGAGCGGATCCGTTTGAACCCCGCGTCCTCGAGCAACGCGAACATCTCTCCCTCCGGGAGAGCGCCGCCGATTCAGCTGGCCCAGAGCTTGGCGTCGTTGACAATGGACTGGGACAATTGCTTGGCGCTGACGATGTCGGTGATGGATATCCGGCCGCCCGGCTTGAGCACGCGAAACACCTCTCGGATCACGCGTCGCTTACGGAACGAAAGGTTGATCACGCCGTTCGAGATCACGACGTCCGCGCTGGCATCAGGCAGGGGGATGTCCTCCATGCGCCCCTCCTGGCAATCCAGGTGGACGCCTGAGGCGGTGGCGTTCGCCTGCGCCTTGAGGCACATGGTCGGATTGAGATCGACGCCGATCACACGGCCTGCAGGTCCGACCTGCCACGCGGCGACGATGCTGTCGAGCCCCGCGCCGCTGCCGAGGTCGAGCACGGTTTCGCCTTGCTGCAACCGGCTACGCAGATGCGGGTTGCCCACTCCCGCGAACGAGGCCACGGCCGCCGGAGGTGCGCGATCAAGCCACTCGCGCTCGTAGCCAAACATTTCGGCTGCCTGACGCCCGTGATAGAAGTGGAACTCACCCTCGGGGTGCTCAGCCACTTCCTGATACATCCGCAAGACCTCTCCTTTGATCACTCCCTCGAGCGGTGCCTGCTCATCGGCCTGAAGAACCGCGTTTCGAGTCATGTGGGGGACTCCTCCCGTGGGGGCTGCAGCTCGACCCTTCGTCTGAACTTGGGCGGACCAGCGAAATAGGACAATTAAGAGATGTCGATGAAAGTGATAGGTTATAGCTTATGGCAAAACCCGGGCTGACATTGCACCGCCTGGAGCTGTTCCTCGCCGTGCTCGACCACGGGGGCGTGGGCCGGGCGGCCAAGGCCTGCAACATCAGCCAGCCCGCGGTCTCCGAGCACCTCCAGGGTCTCGAGGCATATTGGGGCGTCCCGCTTCTCGAACGCCGTGGACGAAACGTCCGTCCAACCGCAGCCGCCCGGCTGGTCGAACCCTACGCCCGGCAGGCCGTGGGGCTGCTCCGCGGGGCTGAGCGGGCTGTGGCTGACCTGCGAGGCCTGCGCGGCGGGTCCTTATCCATCGGGGCCAGCACGACGCCAGGCACCTATCTGCTCCCGGCGGCACTCGGTCAGTTCCATGCGGTCCATCCGGGAATAGCCCTGAGCCTCCGGATCGGCGACTCGCGGGAGATCGAGCGTTGGGTGGCTGCGGGCGAAGTGGAGCTGGGAGTGATCGGCGAGGCGGTGCTCCTGCCAGGACTGGCCGCGGAGCCGTGGGTGCGGGACGAGTTGGTGCTCATTGTCCCGCGTGGCCATCCGCTGTCGCGGCGCCGGTCCGTGCGCCCGACTGTCCTCGCCGGTGAACCGTACATCGCCCGGGAAGAGGGCTCGAGCACGCGCGGTGTCGCGGAGCGCTATCTCGGCCAGTTAGGGGTGGCGCTCAAGCCGGCGATGGAGCTCGGGAGCACAGAAGCGATTCGAGAAGCGGTCGCCGCTGGACTCGGCCTAGCCCTCGTATCGCGTCACGCAGTCCTGGCTCGCGATCGGCGGATCGTGGCGCTGCGTCTTGCCGGGTCGCGCTGGACTCGCGATCTCCTGATTGTACAACGCACCGGAGTGCTTCTCGGGTCGGCCGCCGCTGCGTTCCGGAGCCTGCTCCTCGAAGCTCGAGCCTGAGCCACCAGCTTTCGCTTCTCAACTGTTCGGGAACTCCGCAGGCAGGGCTCTGAAGCACTCGGGGTCGTGACCGCCGCCAGCTCGTCGACGTAGGCTCGGTACTGGATCTTGCCTCAACCCGAGTTGATCTTCGCGCGTCGAACCCGATTATAGATCTGAGTGCGGATTCTTTGGAGCTCCGCTTGAAAGCGCGGGTCGTTCCGCACCTTGTCGTAGATGCCCGAGTCGATCACTTGAAAGTTCTCGCCTTCGGGCGAGAGGGCGTACGCCCGGTCGAGCCACGCGATCGACTGCTCCACGTTGCCCGTCCACCCGTAGTACTGCGCCAGCCCCCGCGCGGCGATGACGGGGCTGTAGAGCGAGTCCCCCACCGTTCCCGCCGTGAACGCGGCGCGTAGCGAGTCGGCCAGTTGCACCGCCTCCCGGACCCTCCCCAGGGAGTGCAGGCACATAGCCCTCACGCCGACGTTGGGGCCGAGATTCAGCGTCGCGCAGCGGTCGGCCTCTCCCGACAGGAGATCTGCCACCGCTTGCTGCTCGCGCGCCTTCGCGAGGCCGGGTTCGAGCGCCGCGGCCCGCCCTGCCTCCCGTGCAGCCACATCGTAGCGCCGCGCCGCCAGGGCCATATTCGCGAAGCCGGTGTGGACGCCGGGAGCGAGCGGGTCGAGGGAGACGGCCCGCTCCTCCTCGGCCAGCGCTTCATCGTGGCGGTCCTGCCGCGAGAGGAAGAAGGCATACCACTGATGTGTATCGGCCGTGTTGGGTGATAGCTCGAGGGCCCGCTTGAAGTCGGCCTCGATTCCTTCAGCCGGCGCCCAGGCGCCAGCTAAGGTACGGCCACGGGCCGTGTAGGCCTCGGCTAAGTCCGAATCGAGCGCGATCGCGCGGTCGGCCATTGCGATCGCGCGATCGTCGGCCTCGTACAAATCGATGCCGCTGTAGCTGTAGGGGACATAGAGTTCATACACGAAGGCGAGGCCCGCGTAGGCAGGGGCGTAGACCGAGTCCTGCGCGATCGCCTGCTGAAACTGCTCCAGCGCGCCGCTCAACCCCTCTCGTGTGCGTCGGTGCAAGAGGTAGCGTCCGGACTGATACGCCGCGTATGCCCCAGGCTGCGTGGTGCGCGCTACGCGCCCGAGGGTTGGCCGCCCCCCCACAGTGCTGACGAGCGAGTCCACCACATGCCGCGCCACCTCTTCCTGCACCCCGAACACATCCGTGAGGTCGCGGTCGTACTTCGACACCCAGACATGGGTGTCGGTCGTAGCATCGATGAGATCGACCGCCACCCGAAGACGGTTACCCGCGTGGCGAACGGAGCCTTCAAGGACGTGCCGGACGCCCAAGGTGTCCGCGATCTGCCGCAGTGTGAGGTGCGTGCCCTTCAACGCTTCGGTCGAGGTTCGCGAGATCACCTTCAGGCCCCGGACTTGCGCCAGTTGCCCGATGATCTCTTCGGTCATGCCGTCGCTCAGATACTGATCGCCGGGATTCCCTGTCAGGTTTTCGAACGAGAGCACCGCGACGGAGGCGATATCGGCCTCTGACTGCGCTGCCTTCACAGGGCGTCGCCAGGGATGCCAGACCGCCGCGATCCCTACGAGGACAACACCCGCGATGCCAGCCGCAACCGCCACCCGGCGGCGGCGCCGGCCCGCGCTCGACACGACCCTCGGTGCTGCCAGCGCGGCAGCGAACTCCGCCGCAGCTGCG
>DASTHG010000030.1:0-9354 GCA_035718325.1 Gemmatimonadales bacterium
CGCCGTGATGGGCGACCTGTCATCCCGGCGCGGCCAGATCCTCGGCACTGAGCCCGACGGCAAGCTGGTCAAGGTGAAGGCACTCGTGCCGGAAGCCGAACTCGACCGCTATGCCACGGCGCTGCATTCGATCACGCATGGCCGCGGCACGTACCGGCAGAAGTTCCACACCTATGAGCAGGTCCCGCCCGACGTCGCGTCGCGCGTCGTGGACGCACGCAAGAAGGAGCACGAGGAAGAGAAGGAATAGGCCGGACATGGCGGACCTGCTGGATCGACTGCGCACCGCGCTGGCCGACCGCTACGCGTTCGATCGGGAGGTCGGCCGCGGCGGGATGGCCACCGTGTATCGCGCGCAGGACCAGAAGCACGACCGGCCGGTCGCGATCAAGGTGCTGCACCCCTACCTCGCGGTGAACCTCGGCCCCGAGCGCTTCCTGCGCGAGATCCAGATCGCGGCCCAGCTGCAGCATCCGCACATCGTGCCGCTCTACGACTCGGGCCAGGCAGGCGATCTGCTCTACTACGTGATGCCGTATGTCGAAGGAGAATCGTTGCGGCAACGCCTCGAGCGGGAGAAGCGCCTTCCGGTGGAGGACGCGGTGCACCTGGGACGCGCCGTCCTGGCCGCCCTCGATTATGCCCACCGCCACGGCGTCGTGCACCGCGACATCAAGCCCGAGAACGTCATGTTGCACGAGGGCGAGGCGGTGGTGACGGACTTCGGGATCGCCAAGGCGGTCACCGCCGCCGCGGCGAACACGCTGACCCAGACCGGAGCGACGGTCGGCACTCCGGCCTACATGAGCCCCGAGCAGGCTGCGGGCGCGGCGGAGCTGGACGGTCGCAGCGACGTGTACAGCCTCGGGTGCGTGGTCTACGAGATGCTGTCGGGGCGGACTCCGTTCACCGGCCCCACGGCGCAAGCGATCATCGCGCAGTGCTTTACGGAGCCGCCGCCGCCGCTGCGCGGTGCGCGCAGCGATCTGCCCGAGTGGCTCGAGCCTGTGGTGCTGAAGTCCCTCGCCAAGGATGCCGGCGACCGGTTCGCCACGGCCGCGCAGTTCTCGCAGGCGCTCAAGTCGCCGGGGTCGAGCACGCCGCCCGGGATGACCACCTCGAGTGTGCCCGCGACCACCACGAAGTCGATCGCGGTGTTGCCGTTCGTGAACATGAGCGCCGATCCCGAAAACGAATACTTCACCGACGGGATCGCCGAAGAGATCATCAACGCGCTCACCAAGATCCAGGCGTTGCGTGTCGCCTCGCGGACCTCGTCGTTCGCGTTCAAGGGCAAGAACCAGGATATCCGCAAGGTCGGCGAGCAGCTGAACGTCACGACGGTGCTGGAGGGGAGTGTGCGGAAGGCCGGCACGAGGCTCCGCGTCACCGCGCAGCTCGTGAACGTCACCGACGGCTACCATCTCTGGTCGGAGCGCTACGACCGCGAGCTGCAGGACGTGTTCGCGATCCAGGACGAGATCGCGGGCAACATCGTGCGCGCGCTGCGCGTCGTGCTGTCGGACGCCGAGAAGCGGGCGATCGAAAAGGCCCCCACCGCCAACGTGCAGGCGTACGATTACTACCTGCGCGGGCGCCAGTTCTTCCACCAGTTCCGCCGCACCGGGATGCAGTTCGCCCGGCGCATGTTCGAGCGGGCCATCGAAGTCGATCCGGGGTATGCCATCGCCTACGCCGGCGTCGCCGATTGTTGCTCCTTCCTCTACATGTACTGGGACGGGAGCAAGGCGAATCTCGAGGGAGCCGAGAGCGCCAGCCGCAAAGCCATGGACTTGGACCCTGAGCTGGCCGAGGCGCACGCCTCGCGGGGCTTCGCCGTCTCGCTCAGCAAGCAGTATGACGAAGCGCGCCGCGAATTCGAAACGGCGATTCGTCTCAATCCCAAACTCTACGAGGCGCATTATTTCTACGCGCGCGCCTGTATGCAGGAAGGCAAGCTCGAGGAGGCGGTGCAACACTATCAGGACGCTTCCCGCGTGCGGCCCGAAGACTATCAGGCGCTGGTGCTGGTGGCGGCTCCCTTAAAGGCGTTGGGCCGCGAGGACGAGATGCGCGCGGCGATGCGGCACGGGCTCGAGGTAGCCCAGAAGCACCTGGAGCTGAACCCCGATGACGCCCGCGCGTTGTACCTCGGCGCCGGGGCGCTGGTCCAGCTCGGTGATCGCGAGCGGGGGCTCGATTGGACCCGGCGGGCGTACGCGATCGACTCTGAAGATCCCGGGGTGCTGTACAACGTCGCCTGCGCGTACTCGAACATGGGGCAGATCGACGACGCCATTGCCTGCCTCGAGAAGGCGGTCCAGAATGGATTCGGACACCGCGAGTGGTTCGAGAACGATTCCGACCTCGACCCGTTGCGGGGCGATGACAGATTTCAAGCGCTCATGAAGCGGTTGTGAGGAACGTGACCAAAGGAGTGATCATGGTGGAGCTCAAGCGGATCCTGGTCGCTGCCGCGGTGCTCGCGGCAGCCTGCAAGAAAGCGGAGCAGAAGCCTGCGGCTCCGCCGCCGCCTCCCGAAGCCCACAAAGTCTCCCAAATCGACTCCCTGCAGACGCCCGAGTCGTTTTTCTGGGACGAGCCGCTGGACGTGTATTTCATCTCCAACATCAACGGCAACCCGAGCGTGAAGGACAACAACGGGTTCATCAGCCTGGTGGTGCCCGACAGTGGCGTGCGCACCCTCAAGTTCATCGAGGCCGGCAAGAACGGCGTGACGCTCAACGCGCCCAAAGGACTCGCCGTGAAAGGCGACACGCTGTGGGTGACCGACATCGACGCGGCTCGCGCGTTCAACGCCAGGACGGGCCGCCCCATCGCCACCGTCGACCTGCGTCCCGCCGGGGCGGTGTTCCTGAACGATCCGGTGATCGGCCCCGACGGGGCGCTCTACATCACCGATACCGGCATCAAATTCGACAGCGCCGGCAACGCTACTCACCCCGGGCCCGATCGCATCTTCCGGATCGCCCGCGGCAAGGTGTCCGTCGCGGCACAGGGCGACACGTTGCAGCGCCCCAACGGCATCACCTGGGACATGAGTGGGAACCGGTTTATCGTCGTGGCGTTCGGAGGCCCGTCGATCTTCGAGTGGAAGCTGGGCGACAAGAATCCGACGGTGATCGCCCGCGGGCCCGGCGGGTTCGACGGCGTCGAAGTGGCGCGCGGCAAGATTCTGGTGTCGAGCTGGACCGATTCGACGGTGTCGGCGTACCAGAGCGGCAACGAGGTAAAGGTCATTTCCGGCGTGCCGAGTCCCGCGGATATCGGCTACGATGCGAAGCGCAATCGCGTGCTGATTCCGGTGATGACGCAGAATCACGGGGAAGTCTGGCAGCTGCCGTAACCCGCCGATGAGCGGCGTTGGCGCGCCACGCCTCGTCGCCAGCCACTGGCCCGCGGGTGCGTACCCGCGGGCCGATCTGCCGGAGCGCGTGCTGCAGTTCGGCACCGGCATGTTGCTGCGGGCCCTGTCGGCCGCCGCGGTCGATGCGAGCGTACGGCAGGGACGCGCGGCCGGCCGCATCGTGGTCGTGCAAAGCACGCCGCAGGGCGCAGCGAGCGCCGTGAATGCCCAAGGCGGCCTCTTTACCCTGGTCGAGCGCGGGCTCGAGAACGGAGCCCCCGTCGACCGATCCCGCCTCATCGGCTCGATCTCGCGGGCCCTGGTGGCGGACACGCAATGGGACGCGGTCCGCGCCGTGGTCGCTCGACCCGAGCTGCAGGTGATCGTCAGCAATGTGACCGAGGCGGGCTTTACCCGCGCAGGAGTCTTCCCGGCGCGCCTCACGGACCTGCTGCGCGCCCGTTTTGCGGCGCTGCCCGATGGGCCGCCGCTGTTCGTGATCCCGACCGAGCTCGTTCCGGAGAACGGTCTGCGTGTGGCGGAGATGGTCGACGAGGTCGCGGCGTCGTCGCATCGCGCGTTCCGCGACTGGCTGTCGCAGCGGGTCAGATTCTGCTCCTCGCTCGTGGATCGCATCACGACCGCCCCTTCCCCCGACGTTCGCGCGGAGCTCGAAGCCCGACTGGGCTACGCCGACTCGCTGCTCACGCTCACCGAGCCGCACGCGTTGTGGGCCATCGCCGCCGATCCGGCCGAGCTCTCCGGGGTGTTCCCGATCGACCGTGTCGAAGGCGTCGTCTTCGCACCGGACATCAGTTTCTACAGCCAGCGCAAACTCCGGATCCTGAATGGTGCGCACACCGCCATGGCACCGCTCGCCATCCTCTCGTCTGTCGCCACCGTTCGGGACGCCACGCAGCATCCCATCCTCGGCGCGTTCCTCGAGCACATGCTGTTCGACGAAATCGTACCGGGGTGCGCTCTGCCGGTCGACGCTGCGCGCGAGTTCGCGCAGACCGTGCTTGACCGCTTTCGTAACCCCTGGCTGGCGCACCGCTGGGACGTGATTGCCACGAATCAGACCCCCAAGTTGCGGGTCCGCGTGCTGCCGTCGGCGCTGGAGTTCGCGCGGTCGTGTCACCGCGTTCCACAACGCCTGGCGCTCGCCTGTGCTGCGTCGCTGCGCTACGCACGATGCACCGAGCAACTCTCGACGAGTGAAGGCCGCGGGTGGTGGCGCGGGGCCTCCTACCCGATTCAGGACGTCGACTTGCAGCGATTGAACGGTCATTGGTGGGCAGTCGACCCGGAGCACGCCGCGGGGCCGGTGCCCGCCGAGACACTGCAACGCCTGGCGGCTCGGATCATGGGCGACGCCGGCTTCTGGGGGGTGTCGTTCGCGGAAGCGCCGGAGTTCGTGGCTGCCGTCGCCGCCGCGCTGTGCCGGCTGGAAGAGGTCGGCCCTCCCGGAGCGATCGCAGCGCTGGAGCGCGCGTGAGCGATCCCGTGCTCGATCAACTGCTCGCGAGTGGGGTGATTGCCGTGCTCCGCGCGCGCGAGGCGAAGGGCCTCACCGAGGTCGCCCGTGCGCTGCACGACGGCGGCGTGCAGGCGTTGGAGATCACGCTCACGACGCCCGGAGCCGTGGCCGGCATCGCCGAGCTGGCACAGGCCGAGGCAGGGATGCTCGTCGGTGCGGGGACGGTGCTGGACGCTGCCGCGGCTCGGAGCGTGGTGGATGCAGGGGCGCGGTTCGTCGTGAGTCCCGTCCTCGAGCCCGACGTGATGCGCGTGTGCCGCGACCGTAACGTGCCGTGCATCCCGGGAGCGTTCACACCGACCGAGATCCTCGCGGCGTGGCGCGCCGGAGCGGCGCTCGTCAAACTGTTTCCCGCCGCGGCCGTCGGCCCCGGGTTCGTGCGGGATGTGCTCGCGCCGCTGCCCTTCCTGCGCATCGTGCCGTCGGGCGGTGTCACGCTCGACAGTGTCGGCGATTGGATTCGCGCCGGCGCGGCGGCCGTGAGCCTGGGCGGCGCGTTGCTCGGTGCGCCCGTCGCGGATCTCGCCGCGCGGGCGCGATCGTTGGTCACCGCTGTCCGGGCGGCGCGTCAATCACTGGAGCGGTCGTCGTGACTCGTGTCGTCACGTTCGGCGAGCTGCTGTTGCGGCTGAGCCCGCCCGGAGAGGAGCGGTTGCTCGCCTCCCCTCATTTCGACACCTACTTCGGCGGCGCGGAAGCCAACGTCGCGGTCGCGTTGAGTCATTTCGGCGTCCCGTGCGACTACGTCACCCGGTTACCGGAGAATCCCCTCGGCCTGGCCGGCCTCGAGGCGCTGCAGCGCGAAGGCGTCGGCACCCGCTGGATCCTGCGCGGCGGCGAACGACTGGGACTTTACTTCGTGGAGCCCGGCGCCGACCTCCGCTCGATGCGGGTCGTATACGATCGCGCGGGGTCGGCTTTCGCACAGCTCGATCCCGATTCCATCGACTGGAGTGCGATCCTGGCCGACGCGACGTGGTTTCACTCCACGGGAATCACACCGGCGCTGGGGGACGGGCCCGCCCGGGCCCTCGCGGCGGCGCTGCGCGCGGCGCGGGCCACCCGGGCGGCGGTGAGCCTGGACCTCAACTACCGCGCCGCGCTGTGGCGTGGGCGCGATCCCCGGCCGATCATCGAGCCGCTCGCACGCGGCGCCGATCTCGTGATCGGCAACGCGGCGGCGCTCGAGGCCATGCTGGGGATCACGGCGCCCGAAGGGCGGCTCGCCGAACGCGTCGCCGGGGAGCTCGGCTGCCGCTACGTCGCCGTCACGCAGCGTGAGTCGATTGCCGCACGCACACAGCGTTGGAGCGCCGAGCTCTATGATGCGACGGAGCGTCGCTGCGCCACGAGCAGCCAGCACGAAGTCGACGTTGTGGATCGTGTCGGTGGCGGGGATTGCTTCGCCGCGGCGCTCATCGCGCGTCTGCTCGGTGGCGCGTCCCCGGCCGACGCGCTCGAGTTCGCCGTGCGTGCCAGCGCGTTGAAGATCACACAGCTCGGCGACTTCAGTCGGCTGAGCGTGGCCGATGTCCTGGAGTGGCGGCCATGATCCCGGCGTTTCGGTGGTTTGGACCTACCGATCAGATCCCGCTCGCCCATATCCGCCAGATCCCGGGCGTTCGCGGCGTCGTGAGCGCGTTGTACGACGTTCCCGTCGGTGACCCGTGGACGACCGAACACCTCGGGCGCCTCAAGGCATTGATCGAGGACGCGGGGCTCGGCTTCGCCGTTGTGGAGAGCGTGCCGGTCCACGAAGACATCAAGCTCGGCAGACCGGGGCGAGATCGATGGATCGACAATTACTGCGCGAGCATCCGTGCCCTGGGCGAACTGTCCATTCCGGTGCTGTGCTACAACTTCATGCCCGTCTTCGACTGGATCCGCACCGATCTCGCGCACCGGTTGCCCGACGGCTCGACGGCACTCGCATACGACGATGGCGCCCTCGCAACGATCGATCTGTCGCGCGGCACGGGCGAGCTGCCCGGGTGGGCCACGGCGTACAGCGCAGGGGAGCTGCAGTCGTTGCTGGCCGCCTACCGCGCCGTCGATGCGGAACGGTTGTGGGACCACCTCGCCTATTTCTTGGAGCGCGTCGTGCCCGTCGCCGAGCGCTCGGGTGTGCGCCTGGCGATTCATCCCGACGACCCGCCCTGGTCGATCTTCGGGTTGCCGCGGATCATCACCGATGCAGCAGCGCTGGAGCGTTTCGTCCGGCTGGTGGACAGTCCGGCGAACGGGATCACGTTCTGCACCGGCTCGCTGGGGGCCCATCCGAAGAACGACCTCGAGGGCATGGTCCGTCGGTTCGGCGGAATGGGACGCGTCCATTTCGCGCACTGCCGCAACGTGAAGGTGACCGGAGCGCGCCGATTTCACGAAACCGCTCATCCGTCGGCGAGCGGGGGAGTGGACCTCCAGCAGGTACTCCGCGCCCTGCACGCGGTGGGGTTTCATGGCCCAATGCGGCCCGATCACGGCCGCATGATCTGGGGCGAGACGGGGCGCCCCGGCTACGGACTCTATGACCGCGCCCTGGGCATCACCTACCTCCAGGGGCTGTGGGAGGCGATCGAGCGGGGCGGGGGCGGCGGGTGAAGATCGGCTACCGCTGGACGGTGTGCGCCCTGCTGTTTGCCGTCACGACCGTCAACTACATGGACCGCCAGGTATTCGGCATCCTGGCCCCGACACTGCAGCGCGAGCTGCAGTGGTCGGAGTCGCAGTATGGAGATGTCGTGTCCTGGTTCAGCTTCCTGTACGCACTCGGCTTTCTGGCGGCGGGCTGGTGGATGGACCGTGTGGGTGTGCGCAAAGGGTTCGTCGCGGCGGTCGTCGCCTGGAGCCTGGCGGCCATCGGTCATGCGTTCGCGCGCACCACCGCCGGATTTTCCGCGGCCCGCGCCTTCCTCGGCCTGGGCGAGTCCGCCAATTTTCCCGGTGCGGTGAAAGCGGTGGCAGCGTGGTTCCCCAAACGGGAACGCGCCCTCGCCACCGGGATCTTCAACGCGGGGACCAACACCGGCGCCATTCTCACGCCGCTCCTCGTGCCCTGGATCGCGCTCACCTGGGGATGGCGCTGGGCGTTCGTGGTGACGGGATCGCTGGGGTTCCTGTGGCTGTTCGTGTGGTTGGCGCTGTACCGCGACCCGGAACGTCATCCTGGCGTGACGGCCGCCGAGCTCGCGCTCATCCACAGCGATCCACCGGATGCCGTGGTGCGGGGTGTTCCCTGGCTGCGGCTCTTCCGTCTCCGCCAGACCTGGGCGGTTGCCGTCGGGAAACTGTTCGCAGATCCTGTCTGGTACTTCTATCTGTTCTGGCTGCCGAAGTTCTTCGATACCCAATATCATGTGAAGCTTTCGCAGCTGGCCCTCCCGCTGATCGTCGTGTACCTCGTTGCGGACGTCGGGTCGGTCGCAGGCGGGTGGCTTTCGAGCGCACTGATCACGCGGGGACTGTCGGTGAATCGGGCTCGCAAGACGGCGATGCTCGCCATGGCGTTGCTCATCGTGCCGACGGCGTTCGCGCCGCGTGCGGGGTCGATGTGGACCGCGGTCCTGATCGTCGCCGTTGCGGCTGCGGCGCACCAGGCGTGGTCGGCGAACGTGTATACGCTCGCAAGCGATATGTTCCCCCGCGCGGCGGTCGGGTCGGTGGTGGGGATCGGCGCCTTCATGGGTGCCGCGGCGAGCGTCGTGTTCCAACGATCCACCGGCCGGATCCTCCAGGCCACTGGTAACGATTATGCGCCGGTGTTCGCGGTGTGCGGCGTCGCCTACGTGACCGCGTGGTGCATCATCCACCTGTTGGCTCCGCGCCTCGACCCCGCGTCGATCGAGGCGCGACCCGCAGCGGAATGAAAGTCGCCACCTGGAACGTCAACGGGATTCGGGCTCGGGCCACACAGTTCCGCGAATGGCTCGATCGCGACCACCCCGACATCGTCTGTCTGCAGGAGCTGAAAGCGGAAGCCAACCAGATCCCCGAGGAGTGTAAGTCCCCGGATTACCACGCGTATTGGCACACCCGCAAAGGCTACTCCGGCGTCTCGCTGCACGTCCGCAAGGATCTGTTCGCGGTCGATCCGGTCTTCAGTCACCCGACATTCGATTACGAGTCCCGCATCGTCCTGGCCGAGCTAGGGGACCTCGTGATCGCGTCGGTCTACGTCCCCAACGGGGGAAAGGACTACGCCGCCAAGATCGACTTCGTGAACCGGCTCATCGAATGGTCGCGGCAACAGGTGAGCGGGGGCCGGGGCGTCGTGGTATGCGGCGACATGAACATCGCCCGCGCCGAAATGGACGTGCATCCCAAGGAGCGCAAACCCAACGCGATCGGCCAGCGGCCCGAGGAGCGCGCCCTGTTCGCGACGCTGCTCGAATCGCCGCTCGTGGACGTCGGGCGAACGCTCGATCCCGACAATGCCAATCTGTTCACG
>DASTHG010000031.1:0-3168 GCA_035718325.1 Gemmatimonadales bacterium
CCGCGCCGCTCGGCATCACGTTCTATCCCGGGTCGGCGTTCCCCGGCTACACGGGCGATGCGTTTCTTACCTATCACGGCTCGTGGGACCGCACGGTCCCGACGGGGGCGAAGGTCGTGCACGTCAAGGTGCAGAACGGCAAACCGGTCTCGATCGAAGACTTCGTCACCGGCTGGCAGCTGCCCGACGGCTCGCGCTGGGGACGGCCGGTAGCGGTGCTGGCGCTTCCCGACGGCTCGCTCCTGATCTCGGATGACCAGGGGGGACGGATTTGGAGAGTGACGTATGGCAAATAAGACTGTGGAGGTTGGTGGAAGATGGTGGAGGTTGGTGGAGGTGGTGCTGGGTGTGGCGGTGGTGGCCCTTGTAACGGGTTTCACCTCCACCAACCTCCACGCACCTTCACCATCTTCCACAACCTCCCGCTCGGACATCCATTCAGAGTACGTCAAGTACCCGAGCGGCAAAGACACCCTCACTGCCTTTCTGGCCTATCCCGAGCGACGCGATCCTGCGCCGGCGGTGATCGTGATTCACGACATCTACGGCATGGGCGAGCGGCTGCGTCCGGCGGTCGAGCTCCTGGCGCAGCGGGGATTCGTGGCGATCGGGCCGGATCTGTTGTCGCGCGGCGGCGGCACGCCCGCCAGCACCGACTCGGCGCGCCGGCTGATTTCCGGACTCGATCCCGACGCCGTGACGCGCGATCTCGACGCGACGTACGCCTACCTTCGCACCATCAAGGCGGTGCGCGGTGACGCGATCGGCGTCATCGGGTTCTGCTGGGGCGGCAGCCAGAGCTTCCGTTACGCGACCAATAACCCGAACCTCAAGGCGTTCGTGGTGTGTTACGGCTCCGCGCCCGACACGGTCGCGCTGGCCCGCATCAAGACGAAGGGCCTCGGCGTCTACGCCGAGAACGACGCCCGGATCGGCGCGGGGTTGCCCGCTCTCGATACGGCCGTCAAGCGGATGCGGCTCGAGTACCAGTATCGCGTCTACCCCGGCGTCGGGCACGCCTTCCTGCAAACGCGTGAAAAGCCCGATGTGGCGGACACGGCGTGGGCCGCGATCGAGCGGTTTTTCCGGTCCCAGCTCGGCCGCTGACGGCGGCGATCGCCGCCGTTTGGCTGGGCTGCTCCGACACGGCGCCGTTCCGGCCTCCTGGCGCGTCGCTCGCCGTGACGGTGCAGGCGTATCACTGCTCGGGCGGATGCGGGTCGCCGAGTGGCCCGGTCGACACCGTGCACCAGGGCGACACTGCCCTGGTGCGCCTCGCCGTCCAAGACACGTCGGGGAGCAGCACCATCGCGCTCGTCCGTCCTCCCTGCGCCGTCAACGTCACGATCCTCGGTGGGACGACGCAGCACACTCTGCCCGCCGCCCCCACCTGTCCCGATTCCGGAATCTCGGTCGACGTCGGTTCGGTGCCGTACCTGCGCGACGTCGTCTGGATCGTGGACGGCTCGTTCGCGGTGGGGGACTACACGTTGCGCGGCGATATCGTGGTCGACCCTCCCGTCAGCGGCCGGCGGGCGGTGCACGTCCGCTAGGTCGGGAGGCGCGTCAGGGTGCGTGGGTCGAGCGGTTGACGATGTACTCGCGCGCGCGGGCGAGCGGCGCGTCCTTCCCGGCGAGGAAGTCCGACACCTTCACATCGACCGGCAGCTCGGGCGCGATGCCGGTGCCCTGGATTTCGGTGCCGTCGGGAAAGGCGTCCCGCGTGACGGTGAGGCGCAAACGCCAGTCTCGGTGCAGACGCAGCTCGCTCACCTGTCCCGTGCTCCCCGCCGACGGCTCGCCGATGATCGGTCCCCGCCCGGCGTTGCGGTAGGCGATGAGCAGGTCCTCGGCGCTGCCCCCCGTGCGGGACGACGACAGCATGGCCACCGGTCCCGTGAAAACAGGGAGGTCGGAGCGAGGAGCAATCGTGTCGGGGGGCTCCGCAAACCACGCCCCAGCCGAATCCGGCATGTCCTGGCCGCGGTAGGCGGGACGGTACTGTGGCGTGCGCCAGCGCGACGTGACGAGCGGCCCGCGCACCAGGCGGCCGAGGATCCTGTATCCCGTTTCCCGGCCGCCCCCCACGCCGTCGTGTTCGCGGAGATCGAGGACTATGCCGCGCACCGCGGCGAAATCGGGGAACGCGCGATCGAACGCCCGCGCCACCCCGGGGTCGGCGAACGAGGAGAGGCGCACCCAGACGATCGAGTCGGCGAGGGTATCAACCTGAAGCGGGGGGGGAGCGAGCGGCCAGCGATCGAGCAGCGACACGCTGCGCGTCACGCTGGCGCCGCGCTCGTCGCCGCCGGGGAGCCGGAGCAGCAGGTGCAGGGCAGTACCTTTCTCTCCGTCGAGCATGCGCGCGACGGCGAGGCTCCATCGGGCCGCGTCGGTGGCGGCGGCGATCTGCGGGAGCACCGAGTCGCGGATCCAGCGCTCCGCCGGGATTCCCTGGACCGCGATGATCTCGGTGTTCCGCTGCGGACGCGCCACGCGCAGCTCGTCGTTGTCGGCGAAGGCGACGAGGAATGGGCGCCGTTCGACGCTCCGCAACAGGACGGGGGGACGTCCCCAGCGCCCGGCGATCGCCGGCGGTGGCACGATCATCGCCTGGCCGTCGTCGAGCAGGGCGACCAGGCGTTGCAGGCGGCGAAAATAGGCGAGCGGCGGCTCGCGCCCGTATGCGGCGCTCAAGACGTCGGCTAGCCCTGAGTCCCAGTCCGCCCGGATCCGGTCCCAGGCGGGATCGTTGTACCGCGCCTCCGCCCAGACGGCGGCGGCGATGCGGGCGCGCTCCACCGGCGCGATCTGCTGCGCCAGGAGCGGCACACTCCAGGCGACAGCCAATAGCGAGAGGCGCACGGATGACGGCATGGCCGTAATCTATTTGGTCTTCCTCGTCACGCCCCAGGTGCTGTTGTTCCGCTACCTGTGGGTGCGGCTCCCCGATCCCGCGTCCGTCACCCAGACGCGGCTCGTGCGGCTGGGATTATCGCTCATCTTCGCGGTGTTCGACTTTCCCTGGGTCTTCGTCGCCCGTCGCGTCCTCTTCGGCAGCGTGTGGTCGGGTGGCAGCGTACCGATGCTGGCGCCCTGGCTCGCCTGGCAGCTGCTCGGCTGGATGTTCGGCGCCGCGGTAAGTCTGTACATCGGCGGCAAGGCGGT
>DASTHG010000032.1:0-7412 GCA_035718325.1 Gemmatimonadales bacterium
GATTGCACCGCCTGCGCCACGCGCCCCAGGGTCTCGTTGTCCGCCGCGCGCCACAACTCGAGCGACGTGCCGGCGGCGAGCCCCGCCGCGGCGAGGAGTTGCCGCGCCCTCGCCGGATCGTAGGCGTACGCCTCGCGCGTGGTGTCGCCGCCGGCGAGACTCGGCGGGATGGCGCCCCGGGCGCGAATCCCCCGGCCGCCGTAGACCGTCGCCAGGATCGCGGGGACGTTGACGGCGTAATTGATCGCCTGCCGGACGCGCACGTCCCGCAGCGGTCCGCGGCGATTGTTGAGCGCGATGTACACGTCGCGGAGCGCCGGCTTCTCCTGCAGCCATGCCGCATGACGGGCCCGCCATGCCGCCGTCTCGCCGAAGGGGACTTCGACGACGTCCAAGTGCCCGGCCTCGAGCTCGGCGGCGCGCACCAGCTGGTCGGGGATGATGCGGACGACGAGCGATTCGGCCTGGGGCGGTGTGTCCCAGTACGCAGGATTGCGGGCGAAGCGCAGCGCGTCGTCGTGCGCCCAGCTCACGAATCGCCACGGCCCGGTCCCGATCGTCTGAACGTCCCGCGCCCCCGCATGTGGCGCGACGATCGCGGCGACGGGCATCGCGAGAAACTTCGGAAACACCGCGAGCGGAGCCCCGAGCGTCAGGGCCACCGCGGAGTCGCCCACGAGCTCCAGTCCCGAGACCTCTCGGGCCGTCCCGGCCGCGTACTCTTTGGCACCCCGAATCGGGAGCAGCGGCCAGGCGCGACCTCCGGTCGAGTGCGGATCGAGGACTCGGAGGTAGCTGGTGCGGACGGCGGCGGCAGTGACGGGGCTGCTATCGGCGAAGCGGACGCCCGCTCGCAGGTGGAAGACGTAGCGCAGGCCGCGCCGGTCGACTGTCCAGCGATCGGCCAGCGCCGGCCGCAATTGGCCGCTGGCGTCGAACCGGGTGAGGCCGTCATAGGCGAGCGTCACCATTTCGCCCGTGGGCACATCGGTCGAGAGGGCGGGGTCAAGCGAGCGCGGGTCGTAGCTTTCGTAGTAGACGAGCGGCGCGTGCGCCGACGACCGGGAATCTCCGGCGCAGGCGGCGAGCGATGGAACAACGATCCGGAAGTGGCGGAACCGGGGCATCAAGTCCGGTGTCGAAAAGGTTGACAGTCAGGGTGGTGGCCGGCCAACATACGGAGCCCAAAACACAGCGTCAATTGCGTTTCGCCCATACCATCGCCCTCGGCGCCCTGTGCGCGTTGGCGGCCCGCCCGCTCCCAGCGCAACAGGAACCTGAGCGTGTGGTCCGCGGGCTGACGTTCGTGGGCAACCGGGCAATCGACGATTATACCCTGAGTACGGTGATCGCAACGTCCACGTCCAGTTATTTCGCCACCGCCTGGTGGGTGCGGTGGCTGGGACTCGGGGCGAAGCGCTATTTCGATGAAGTGGAGTTTCAGCGGGACGTGGTACGCCTCATTCTTTTCTATCGGCAAAGCGGGTACATGCAGGCCGTCATCGACACTACTGTGCGGCGCACTCCCCACGACGTGTACATCACCTTTCGCGTGTACGAGGGCGAGCCGGTACGCGTGCGCCGGCTCGAGGTCACGGGCACCAACGGGATCATCGATACCAGCAAGCTGCGGCGCGCGCTGCCGCTCAAGGTCGGCGATCCGTTCAACCGTCTGCTGTTCCAGGCTTCCGCCGACACGATCGCCGCCTGGCTGCGCAATCGCAGTTATCCCTACGCGCAGGTGTTGCGCAACTTCGATTCCGACGTGAGTGCCGACACGGCAGCAGTGCGGTACGATGCCGTGCCGGGACGCCGCATGTGGGTTGGCAGGGTCGATGTGCAAGGGCTGCAGCGTGTCGATACCGGGACGGTGTTGCATACACTCTCGATCAAGCCGGGCGATCAGTATCATGAGGACCAGCTGTACCGCAGCCAGCGCGATCTGTACGGCAGCGGCGTGTTCCGCTCGGCAACCGTCACCCTGGTCGACAGTGTGCCGCCTGAAGCCGGCGACTCCCTCGCGGACGTTCAGGTCACCGTGGCCGAGGGACCGCGCCACCGCGTCCGCTTCGGCGGCGGCTACGGCACGCTCGATTGTTTCCGGACACAGGCAGGGTGGTCGTCGTTCGGATTCCTGGGCGACGCCCGCGTGCTCGATCTCGGCCTGCAGGTGTCGAAGATCGGCGTCGGGAAGCCGCTCGACGGGGGCTTCGCGCACAACGTCTGCCGGGCGCTGCTGGACGATCAGACCAAGATGAACGACCGCTTTTCCGATACCCTCAACTACAACATCTCCCTGACGCTGTTTCAGCCGGCCTTCCTGTCGCCCCGTCACACGGCCAGTATCGGTGTGTTCGCCGAGCGCCATTCGGAGGTGAAGACGTTCGCACGGACACAGGTCGGGACGACGTTCAGCATGACGTTGAACGCGCGACGCAAGGTCCCGGTAGGCGTCGCGTACACCTACACGGTCGGCCGGACCGACGCCGATCCCGCGGTGTTCTGCAGCGTGCTGAACGCCTGCGACGACAGCACACAGCGTTTCCTCAATACGCGACGTCCGTTCGCTTCCGTGGGCGTGACGGCGGCACTGCGGACGGAGAACAACCCCCTCGACCCGATCTCCGGGGGGCACGTCGGGGTGACGGTGCTCAATTCGTCGCGCCTCCTTGGTTCGTCCTCGCTCTACGAGTTCAACCGCGGCGAGATCGAAGTGGCGCGTTTCTTCCAGCTCGGCCGCCGCGGCACGCTCGGGTGGCGGGTTCACCTCGGGGCGGTGTTCCCCGGACTCGTCACCGTGAAAGGCGTCGACAGCACCCAGCAGTTCGTGCCACCCGACCAGCGCTTCTACGCTGGGGGACCAAACTCCGTGCGCGGCTTCAGCGCCAATGAGCTGGGGCCCAAGGTATACGTCGTCGACACGGGCAACGTGCACGTCACCGGGACGGACACCACGTTCACCCGGGTCCAGACCTCTCCGACGGGTGGGAACGCTGTCGTGGTTGGAAACGTCGAACTGCGCGTGCCGTCGCCGATCCTGCCCGAGCGCGTCCAGCTCGCGGGGTTCGTCGACGCCGGTCAAGTCTATATCCGACAGCGCGACGTCTTCTCGCTGCGATCGATGCGCGTGACCCCCGGAGTGGGAGTCCGCATCGTCACGCCGCTCGGGCCCGTCCGCGTGGACGTCGCCTACAACAACTACGCCCCCGAATCGGGCGTGCTGTGGCTGTCCGACGGCAAGAACCTCACGCGGCTGCGGAACAGCTTCGAGCAGCCGCGGCCTACGACCTTCCTGCGGCGGCTGCTGGTGCAATTCGCGATCGGCCAGGCGTTCTGATGCGCCGCTCCCTGGGCGTGGTGCTCTGGACCCTGGTCGGGATCCTGGCCTGCTTCCTGGGCGGCCTCTCGGCGCTGGTCGGCACCGGCGCCGGTCGCAAGCTGCTGGGGCGCGTCGCCGTGACCGCCCTCCAGGGGGCCGTGTCGGGGACGGTGGAAATCGGCGCCATGTCGGGGACGCTGCTCACCGGCCTGTCGTTGCGCGATGTGCGGCTGTACGACGAGGACACGACGCTCGTGGCCTGGCTGCCGCACGTCGAGGTCGAGTACAACCTGCTCGACTTCACCGCAGGCCGCATCGTGATGCAGCGCGTGCTGCTGGTGCGCCCTTATGTGAACATCGTGCAGCACAAGGGTGGCCGTCTGAACATCGAGGAGCTGCTGCGCCTCGGCGGCCCGCCCAGCCCGCATCCCGGGCCGAAGCCGCTCGTGGTGTTGCGCAACGTCAGCGTGACCGACGGCGACCTGGTGCTGCGGCTGCAGTCGCGTCCCGCAAAGGACGACTCGCTCCATGAGATCGACGCGTTCGGCACGGACGGCCGGCGACGCGTGCGCCGGCTGCGACATCTCAACACCTTCCTCAACGCGTTCCGCATCTCGGCGCCGGGCCAGCGGGGGATGCGCCTCGATTTCGCCGGCCTCGCCGTGGAGATCGACGATCCCGGCGTGACGCTGACCGACCTGCGGGGCACCGTCGGCATCGACGGCGATTCGCTCGAAGCCGATGTCCCCGTCCTGCGGCTACCCGACTCACGGGTCGCGGTGCAGGGCAAAGTCTCCTGGCCGCACGATACGCTGCGCTACGATCTCGACATCAAGGCCGCCGAAGCGTCGCTCGCCGACGTGCGGTTCCTCGATTCCAAGTTCCCCGACGGCGCGCTGTTGCACGGCGAGGTCGCAGTGCGCTCGCATGGCGCGCGGGTGATCGAGATCAAGCTCGATCCCCTCGATCTCGACTACCGCGGCGGAACGGCGCGGGGCAAGCTGACGGCGATCATGGCCGCCGACTCGGGGCTCGTGGCGCTGCGCAACACCGACGTCGAGTCGTCCGACCTCGACCTCTCGCTGTTCCGCGCCTTCATCGATTCGCTGCCCTTCCACGGCCACCTCAGCGGGCACACCACCGCCGAGGGGCCGACGGCGGAGCTCGTGCTGGGGACGGATTGGGCGTTCCGCGATTCGCTCGCCCCGGGGCAACCGGTCTCGCACGTGAAAGGGCAGGGCCGCGTCGATCTCAAGGCGAGCGCCGGGATCACGTTCCTGCCGTTCACCGTCGAGGCGGCGGCGCTCGATTTCGGCACGGTTGGTCACTTCGTCCCTTCGGCGCTGCTCGGCACGCTCGAAGCGCAAGGAACCCTCGCCGGCCCGCTCAAGAACTTCACCTTCGAGGGCACGCTGCGGCACCATGACGGGCAGCGCCCGGCGAGCGTGGTGCGGGGGCGGTTCAGCGCCGACGCGCTGGGCGACGAGCTGGCGCTCAATATCGACGCACAGGTCGATACCCTGTCGTTCGATGGCCTGCAGCCCAGCTTCCCCGCGCTGCGCGTGAGCGGCGCCGTGAGCGGCACGGTCCGGCTCGTGGGACGGCTCGACTCCCTCGACACGCACGTCGACCTGTCCCGGCTGGGCGGCGGTGGCCGCATCCGCGCGAACGGAGGCCTGGTGTTGCTGCCGGACCGCAACGGCACACGCAACCTCGAGCTGTCGGCAAGCGATCTCTCGCTCGACCGCTGGCTGCCGGGTGCTCCGCCCTCGGCGTTGAACGTCAGCGCCAGCGCGACCGTGCTGGTCGACACGTCCGGGGAGGCGGCCAGCGGACAGGTGGAAGGCCGCTTGCGACCGTCGCAGATCGCCGGCACCGATCTCGACAGCGGGGCGGTGCGGCTGCGGATCGCGTCCGGCGTCGTGCACGTCGATACGCTGTGGGTCCGTCAGCCTGGCTTGATCACCGATGGCGCGGGCTCGCTCGGGTGGCGGCGTCCGAACGACGGAGAGACGCTGCTCACGCTCGATGCCGACAGCCTCAGCTTCCTCGATCCACTCGTCGCCTGGATCAGCGGGACGGCGCGCGATACCGCGCGGGCAGTGCTCGACCGCGGCGCGGCGGTGGCGCACGTCCGCGTCGCAGGCGCGCTCGACTCGCTCGCGCTCGGCTTCCTCGGCGACGCCACCGGCATCGCGTACGGCGACTGGGAGGTCACCAAGGGGTCGTTCCGAGGACAGTACGAGCCGGGACGCCATCCGCTCGTGTGGCTCGACGCGCGGGCCGATTCGTTGGAACACGGGAGCACGGCCTTCGGCGCCGCCGCGGGCGCCGTCCAGGGTCACCTCGATTCGCTGCGGTGGTCGGGCCGCACCCGCATCGGCGACCTCAGCGCCATCGTCGCGGGCGGGCGCTATCAGCGGGACACGATCGCCGGACAGGTCGTGGGGATCGACTCGCTCGCGGTGCTGTTGCCGCACGGCGTGTGGTATCTCACGCGCCCGTCGCGGATGCAGTGGCACGACTCGACACTGGTCGTCGACAGCCTGGAGCTGGAGCAGGTCAACGGGCCGGGTCGCTTCGAGATCGATGGGCGGCTGCCCACCGCGGGGGGGCTGGGTGAGGCGCACGTCCACGTCGCCGGCTTCCCCTTCGCCGGCGTGTACGCGCTGCTGCAGCGCGATACGTTGGGCGCGGCGGGCAACGTCGGGGCCGACCTGACGCTCTCCGGCTCGCGCCGCGACCCAGCATATCGAGGCCGTTTCTCCGTCGTTCCCGACTCGGAGGGAGCGCCGTCGCTCGATGGCACGTTCAACTACGCCGCCCGGCGGCTCGACGCCGCCGCGTCGTTGAAGAGCGGCGGCCATGAGGTGGTCGGATTTTCGGCGCACCTGCCGCTCGATCTCGCGCTGCTGCCGGTGGCGCGGCGTCAGGTACCCGACACGATCGCGATCCGCGCCCGCGCCGAGGGCGCGGACCTCGCTCCGGTGCAGGCGTTCACGTCGAGTTTGCGCGACGTGCGCGGTCGGCTCACCGCCGATCTCGGGATTCGCGGCACCTGGGACGCTCCACGTCTCGACGGCCGCATGCGGATCGATTCGGGGGGCCTCGACGTGCCATCCCTCAACGTGTCGTGGGACGGGATCGCGGGCCGACTGCGGCTGGGCGGTGACACGATCTATGTCGACACGCTCGGCGTCCGCAGCGGCGAGCGCGGCCGCGCCGACCTGGTCGGGTTCCTGCGTCTCGAGCGGCTGTCGCGTCCGATCTTGTCACTCGACATCAACGCCACGGACTTCACGGCGCTCGAGGTCCGCAACAACGTCAGCGTCACCGCCACGGCGCGGCTCGCGCTCCGCGGGCCGGTGTTCGGCGCGACGCTGACCGGCCAGGGCACCGTCACCAACGGGGTCCTGTACTTCGCCGACCTGGTGGAGAAGCGGATCATCGATCTCGACTCTCCCGACCCCGAGCTGGCCGGACTGATCGACACCTCGCTCGCGGCCGTCATTCGGCGGCAGGGTCTGGGCCCCAGTTTCCATAACGTCTTTCTCGACAGCCTGGGGATCCGCGATCTGCAGCTCAACATGGGCAGCGGCGTGTGGCTGCGCTCCAACGAGGCCAACATCCAGCTGAGCGGCCGGATGACGGTCAACAAGCTCAACCGGACCTACCGGCTCACGGGGACGCTGCTCGCCCCGCGCGGCACCTACCGCATGCAGGTCGGCCCGGTGACGCGCGAGTTCCTCGTGACGAGCGGGACGGTCAACTACTTCGGGACGCCCGATCTCGACGCCGGGTTGGACATCGAGGCGGAGCACGTGGTGCATCCGGCACAGGTCGCCGGACAACAGACGAACACCGCGACCAGCCGCTGCTCACCCAACGGCGACGTCGTCGTGATTGCGCACATCGGAGGGTCGCTGCTGGTGCCACGCCTCACTCTCAGCACCAAAGATTGCACCATGCCGCAGACCGACATCATTTCGTACCTGATGTTCGGGCAGCCCAGCTCCGACATCGCGAGCGGCGATCAGTCGACTGCCGCGCAGGCGCGCAAAGCACTGCTCGTCAGCACGGCGGCGAGTGTGGC
>DASTHG010000033.1:0-8727 GCA_035718325.1 Gemmatimonadales bacterium
ATGGAAGCACGTGACCGGTTGCGCGCGTTCATCGCGGCACTCGAGCCGCTGCTGACCGCCTGTGATGCGCCGGGCTTTGAAGCGGTATGGGAGCGGGAGCAGCTCGCCGAGGTCGGATGGGAAGCGCTGGCGCAGGCGCGCCGCGTTGGAGCCGCGGCACTCGCACCGCTGCTGGCAGCGCTCGACCGGCGGCTCCTCGCCGTGCTGGAGCGGTCGCGCGCCTTTGCGGACCTGCACGTCGTCACCTTTCGCATACCCGAGCTGGAGCGCTGGCAGCACGCAACGGCAGCGGCGCTCGTCGGGGCGCGCTGGGGCGGCGCAGGGTTACGGACCGTCATCGAGGATATCCGAGCCCCGTTCGCGCGTCGCTATTTCGCGTTCCTGGACCTCGGGTGGCGCCATCCCCCCGAGGCATGGCCCGTGTTCGAGAAGTATCTGCGCGCCGATGGCGCGCACCACGCGTTCGTCGCCGTTGCGGTCGAGGCGGCGCGCTTCTATGGCGTGTCGCACCCGACGCCGCTGCTGCTCGCCCTGTTCGAGCGCATCCGCGGCGATCAGCTGCTGCGGCGATTCCTCGGGCCTCGCCTGCTCGAGTCGCTGTATGTGCTGGGGGATCAGCAGTCCCTGCCGCTGTTCCAGGAGCTACTCGTGGCCGGTCATACCGACCCGGATCTCGACCACTGTGAAGTGACCCGCGCGCTCGTGGCAGTGCGGAAGCTCACCGGGCGCCTGGCGCCGAGCACCAAGTTCCCCGACGTGGCAAGTCCAGAGATCAGTCAGGTGCTGGACGACGCCGAGCGCCGCTTCGACGCGGCGCGCGACCGCCTCGATCCGGTGACGGTGCTGTAGCACCCCACGGGTTCGTCTACCCGTGCGGCGTTTCTGACTGCAGGAAGCTCCAGACCTTGTCCCGGTAGGCGATCCCACCAACATCGTAGGTCTCGTTGTGTCCCGCTCCTTCAATCAGCACCAGCTCGACGGGCCCCGGCGCGGCCTCCGCGACGCGCTTCCCCATCGCGAGCGGCACCACTCGGTCCTCGGTGCCGTGCAGCACGAGCACGGGGCAACCGACGCGTGTGATCGAACCGAGGTTGTCGAGCTTCAGACGGATCAGGAAACGGGGGAACGGCGCGTAGTGGCGACGGGCCATCTCGCGTGCGTTCGTAAACGGCGATTCGAGTACCAACCCCGCGACGGGATGGGTGGCCGCCACGTGGGTCGCGGCGGCGGTGCCCAGGGATCGGCCGTAGACCCGCACGCGCGCGGGGTCGACACCGGGCCGCGCGGCGAGGGCGGCGTACGCGAGGTCCGCCGCCTCGTACAGCGCAGGCTCGGTGCTGCGTCCCCCACTCGCCCCGTATCCGGGATAGTCGACGACGAGCAGTGCCGTGCGTGGCGGGCGAAACTCTCGCAACACCGGCCAGATGGCGGCGATCGTTTCTCCGTTGCCGTAAAACCACAGCAGGGCGGAGAAAGGCGGGGAAGGGCGTGGAAAGGGAGGTATGTACCAACCCGCGAGCCTGGTCCCGTCCCGCATGTCTAGCGTAACCCGCTCGGCGTCCTGCAATCCCTGCGGCGGTGGGTCGGGAAGTGGAGCGCGGGGGGCGGGGAACGCGATCCGTTCCTGGAACCGCCAGGCCACCGCGGCGAGCAGGGCGTATCCGCCGAGCGCGCCGAGGAGAATCTCAGTGAGTGCGACGAGGGACGTAGCTCGCGATCCGATCCATGAGCGGTTCGTCCCGCAGCGAGATGTAGATCCAGCGGGCGTTGCCGCGGCCACGCCAGGTGAGGCGGGCCACCTGCTTGCCCGAGCGCCATTCCCACATCCCGGCTCGGGACGCGCTGGGGCGTCCGAAATGCGATTTCATGTCTTGCTGTGCACGATCCACGATCGCGGTCGTCCCCGAGTCGCCGAAGGAGAGGAAGGCGACCTTCCCCTCCAGCACGAACGCGGCGACGTAGAAGTGCGCGCTATCGGAGGGGTCGAATGTCTGCACCGCACACTCCATCAGCTGCGCCGTCCGACGCGAGGTGTTGCAGTACAGTGGATTGGAATCGGACGCCGGCACCGCGCGGGCGCGTTGGATGAAGACGCCGTACGGCGCCGCCAACGTGAATCCCCGATACGACAGAGAATCGGGAGCCGGCAGAGCGGGGGCCACGGCTTTGGTCTGGCCCAGGACCGGCGCACACCAGATCAGGCCTGCGAGGATGGGAGCGAGTCGCATCGATCGATCCTTAGTAGAAGCGGGCCCGGGGGTTCCCCCGGGCCCGCGTTCCCTTGCGATCCGACAGGGTCAGGAGACCTTGCGGACGTTCTGTGCCTGCAGGCCCTTGGGACCCTGGGCGACATCGAACTCGACGGCGTCACCCTCGGCGAGGCTCCGGAAACCATCGGCCTGGATCGCCGTGAAGTGGACGAACACATCCGGACCCGACTCCTGCGCGATAAAGCCGAAGCCCTTCGCGTCGTTGAACCACTTCACCTTTCCCTTTGCCATACTGATAAACCTCTTTACTGATGGGGCATCGCCCCGGACTGTGAATCGACCCAGGTCACCGCGACCTGGGACGGGCTCAAACAAAAACCGCGAGACGAAATGGTCCTCGCGGAGCGCAGACAGCCGGTGACGGTGCCACGTATTGCTTGAACCGGGGCCAAAGGTAGGACCCCGAAATGAGGCTGTCAATCACGAAGAAATCCCCTACGGACATCGTGTCGACAGTATCTACACATCAAAGACATGAGTCGACGAGAGAACGTCGCGACGCTGGTTCCTACTTGTTCGGCAGCCCAATTGCCGTGCGGAACTCCGCCACGGCCGCGTCGTAGGCACGCAGCCGAGCTACGAGTCCCGTGCTCAGCAGCGGCGCAGCGAGCCCCTTCGAGTTCTGACACTCCTTGGCCGAGAGGGACAGCGAATCGAGCTGCAGCGTCAGGTCGCGCGCCGGTTTGCGTGTGGGGAGTTCGTACGCGACGGGATCCATCTGGCCGCGACCGCTCGCGATGAAACCGCGTGCGGCGGAGCAATACGCGGTGAGACGTTTGACGGCGAGCTTGACCTGGCTCGAGTCCTTCGTGCCGCGGGCGCGGTTCAACCGATCGATGCCGGTCTTGATCTGCGCCACCCCGCGACCCGCTGTGCGCAGCCCCTGCATGTAACGCTGCTGCTGGGGATTGGGAGCCGGAGGCGCGGCGGTTGCGGTCGAATCCCCGGTGCCGGGTAATTGCGCCGCGGCTCTTCCTGGAATGGCAAGAACACCTAACGCCAATAACGGCAGGATCATAGAACGCAAGCGCAAATCGTGTCTCCGGAGCATTCGTGTGAGCCTTGGGTTATAATCTCAACATGGCGGTTCCCGCAACCTCCCGTATGTCGCGTACGTTCGAGGACCGCGCTGAAGCGCTGAGCCATTTCTTCTCCCGGGCCGCCGAGGCCCCACGCTTCATCGCGTTCGACGACGCCGTCGGCTGCCCCCTCGACCAGGCGCTTGCCGTGATCGAGTGGACGCAGGCGGCAGGCATCCTCCATGACGACGACCTGATGCACGCCGCCTGGATCCGCCCCGACGCCGCCGCGTCGGTGGTGGAGCGGCGCGACGGCGACCGGCGGGTCTTCGCCTACTTCGGGCCGCGCATGGATCAGCCGTACGCCGATCCCGGCGAGTGCGAGCTATTGTACGATGGTCCCGGTGTGCGGGCCTATGCCTTCGCCGAGCGCGGTCACGCCGTGGCGCACTTCCTCCGCGCCACCCAAGGGGCGGGAGCGATGCTGGCGCTGTTGGGGCGCCGCGCTCCGGAGCTCCGACATGTGCGCCGCTGGCTCGCCGACTTGTTCAGTGGGCCGCCCACCGCTGAGGCGCGCTCGACGCTCTTGATGGCCGGGTGGTTCGCCACATCCGGCGCCGGCTGTCTGTTCCTCCCAGCGCAGGCTGGGGATCCCTACTGCTACAGCGAAGTCAGCATCGACTCCTGACATTGACGACCGTGCTCTTGGCGCTGGCCCTCGTGGCCCAAGCGCCGCCTCCGGATACCGTACGCCAGGCTCGCTACGAGCGCGCCTTGAGCAGCGTCTCGGATTCCCTCGACGTCGTTCGTGGAGCGATCGCGGCGTTTCCGATCGACCTCGCGCGCGTATCACCCGATCTCGTTCTCGCGCGCGCTACGCGCGTGCGACAGTCCTGCCACGGCGCGGCGCTGGTGTTGGAGCAGCTGTCGGCGTTGCTCGCTGCCGGCGTGTATGTCCCGCACGCGAGGGTCGAACAGGGGAAGCTGCAGAGCGGCACCACCGACTTGCGGCGCACGCTTACGCGCTGCGAGCGGGAGTGGACTGCGCCCGACCCGCCCACACGGGTCAGTGCCGATAGCCTGCGTGCCTGGGGGCCGTATCGCGGTGCGCAGCTCGATGCGGCGTTGCGGTCGTATCTCGGCCTGTTGCGTGGGTTCATGAAGCAGGCGGCGCTGAAAAAGCCGGCCGTCAGCTGAATGTGGGAAGGTGAACGCTGTTGATCCACAACTCCACACGATGTGGATGGACGCTGCAAGGTCCGAGCGGCGTAGTGATTATGAATCCACATGTGATGCACATCGAAGTGAGCTAACCCGAAGAAACATCGGCGCTTGCGCGGTTTTCACTGACCCATAGATTGTCTCCTGCGTCGCGTGGGGAAGGGTTGGGACCTCAAGTCTCTTCCACGCCTACACGACCAGTCCGAGCGGGAATTCCGGGGAAGGTGCCGACGCAACAAGGGCTCAGGCGCCTGTCGATCCGGGAGGATCTCACCGACTCGGATCGCTGAGGCCAGTCGCGTGCCTCAGCCACGTCGACGCGGTGCCTCGACGTGCAGTGCGGAAGGTCGGTCCGCGACCCGATCTGACCCGCAGCACTCGCAGCGGTGAACCTTGCGACCCGGCCAGGTCGCTTGGGGATGGAAGCCGGAGCTCCTGTACGCCCTACCGCGGACGCAACAGTCCACCGGCGGCGGCAGGACGAAGAACGGAGGGAGCAATCCCCCGGCTCCGGGTAACCGATGTGCGGAGCCCCTGGGCGGCCCTTCGGGTCGTTCCAGGGGCTTCGTATTTTCCTCCCGGTTTGACGCCGATCGAGTAGGCCGGGTCTCAGGTCGATGACGCTCCCACTCATTGGAACAGGCATCGCGACCCTCGGAACGCTCGCGTGGGGCGCGTACGACCCGACGAGCCCGCTCTACGGTCGCGTGATCGGTCGCGGATCGAAGCGGGAGCGCGTGCTGTATCTCACCTTCGACGACGGGCCGCAGCCACGCGTCACGGCACGCATCCTCGAGACGCTCGATCGCGAGCGCGTGCCCGCCGCCTTCTTCCTCGTCGGCGCGGCGGTGCGGCTGCATCCGCAGATGGCGCGCCACGTCGCCGCGGCGGGACACGAGATCGGGAACCACACCCGCAACCACCGCAAACTGCACCGCCTCGGGCCAGGCGCGGTGAAAGCCGAGCTGACGGGCGGGCACACGGACATCGTGGAGATCACGGGAGAGATTCCGCGCTCGTTTCGCGCACCGCACGGGTACCGCAACCCCTTCGTCACCCGCGTGGCGAAGAAGCTACGCTACCGGACGGTGGGCTGGACCTACGGAGTGTGGGACTCCGACCGACCGCCACCCGAAGAGATCCGCCGGCGGGTGCGCGTCAAGCTGAAGCCGGGGGCAATCCTCCTGCTGCACGACGGAGACGGCTACGACCCTGCGGGCACGAGCGAGCGCGGCGACCGGTCCAACACGGCGGCGGCGCTGCCGGGCATCATCGCCGACGCGCGTGAAGCAGGATACGAGTTCCGTTCACTGGGAGATCTGTTGCGGTAATCGACCTTCACCGACCTTCACCAACCTCTCACAACCTGCCTCACAGCTCCACCTGCGCTCCCACCTCGAACACCTGTGTCGAGGGAATCTGGAAGAACGCCGTCGCGCGCAGCGCGTTACGCGACATGAACGCGAACAGCCGTTCGCGCCAGCGCGCCATCCCCGGACGGTCCGTCGACACCAGTTCCTCGCGTCCCAAGAAGAACGTCGTTCCTTCAAGCGGAATCTCGAGGCGCCGCTCGCGAGCGCGGTCGATGATGTCCAGCATGCTGGGGTCTTCCATGAACCCGTAGCGCACGTGCACGCTGTGGAACCCCTTCCCCAGATGTTTGACCTTCACGCGCTCATCCGGGGGGACGTGGGGGATCTCGTCCGTCACCACCGTCAGGAACACCACCCGCTCATGGAGCACCTTGTTGTGCGCCAGGTTGTGAACCAGCGCCGGGGGCGTGCCGCCAGGATTGCCGGACATGAACACCGCCACACCGGGGACGCGCAATGGGGGGTCCGCTGCGAGGTCGGCCATCAGGATGTTGAGCGGGACGGACTTCTCCTGCATGCGCTTCGACAGGATCTCGCGGCCGCGCTTCCAGGTGGACATGAGCAGGAACAGCACCGCGGCGGTCGCGAGAGGGATCCAGCCGCCGTTCTTGATCTTCATCGCGTTGGCGATGAAGAAGGGAATATCCATGGCGAGGAACAGCAGGACGACGACCGTCGCTTTCAGGAAGCTCCAGCGCCACACCTCACGTGACATGACGTAGAACATCAGGGTGGTCATGAGCATCAGCGTCGACAAAGCCACGCCATAGGCGCCCGCGATGTTGGTCGACGACCCGAAGTACAGCACGAAGGCGCAGGTCAGGAGCATCAGCCCCCAGTTCACCGCAGGAACGTAGATCTGACCGATTTCCCTGGACGAGGTGTGGTCGATCTGCATCCGCGGGCTGTAGCCCAGCTGGATGGCCTGCCGCGTCAACGAGAACGCGCCGGAAATGATCGCCTGCGAGGCGATGATTGCCGCGGCCGTCGCCAACGCGATCAGCGGATACAGGAACCACGACGGGGCGAGGTGATAAAACGGGTTCACCGCGGCGCTGGGATCGTGCAGCAGCAGCGCGCCCTGCCCAAAGTAGTTGAGCACCAGGGCGGGTCCCGCGGTCGAGAACCAGGCGACCTGAATCGCCTTATGCCCGAAATGGCCGAGGTCGGCATACAGCGCTTCGCCGCCCGTCACGACGAGAAACACGGCGCCGAGAACGATGAATCCCCGCCTGATATTCTGCGCGAAGAACTCCACGGCATGTCCCGGCGACACGGCCGCCAGTACGCTCGGTTGCCGGAGGATCGCCACCACGCCGAGGATCGCGATCGTCCAGAACCACACCAGCATGATCGGGCCGAACACCGATCCGATGCGCGCAGTGCCGTGGCTCTGGAACCAGAACAGCCCGATCAGGATGACCAGCGTCAGGGGGACGACGATGCGCGCAAGTCCCGGCGTGGCGATCTCGAGTCCCTCGGTGGCACCGAGCACGGAGATCGCCGGGGTGAGCGCCCCATCGGCGTAGATCAGCGCGGCCCCGAAGATGCCGAGGATGATCATCACGTGGCGTGGCGGCAGCCCGCGGGCCTGGCGGCTGCCCTGCACGAGCGCCATGAGGGCCAGCACGCCCCCTTCGCCCTTGTTGTCGGCGCGGATGATGACGACGTGGTACTTGATGGTGACGACGAGGATCAGTGACCAGAAGACCAGCGACAAGACACCGAGCACGTTCTCCGGCGTGGGGGGAATGCCCAGTGGTCCGTAGAAGGTTTCATGCAGCGCGTACAGCGGGCTGGTCCCGATGTCGCCGTACACGACCCCGAGGGCCGCGACGCTGAGCATGGCCAGGTAACGGCCCTGAGGAGTCTTGTCGAGCGTCAACGCAGCTCCTGGTGAGTGCCCCAATCGCTCGAGCCACGGTACGGCCGGCGATGGTCCAGCTGCCAGACCCGCTTCTGCGAAACGAGTCCTTCCGTGAAGGCATCGGCGTCCCGCAGCGCCTCCGCCATGCTCGCGGTCTTGGCGCTGGCATTGTCCGCCCAGTGCAGCACTTCCGCCTCGAGCGTCAGGGGCAGCACCGGGCTGCCGTGCTCGAGTCGGCCATGGTGCGACAGGATGAGGTGCAGCAACAATTGACGCTCCTCGGGTGTGCACGGCGGCGTCGACGCTTCGTTCAGGCGCCGCTCCAACAGCAATGCACCGAGCACGACGTGTCCCAGGAGGTAATGCTGATCGGTGTAGCCGAAGACGCCGTCCCAGCGGTAGGCATCGAGCTTGCCGATGTCGTGGAGCAGGGCGCCGGCGAGGACCAGCTCCTGATCGGCTCCCGCGGCGCGCGCGATGGTGCGGGCGATGGCGCCGACCTCGACGGTATGGGTCAACAGGCCGCCGAGCGCTGCATGGTGGCCGGAGACACTCGCCGGGCATTGCTCGAAGCGGTGCCGGAAGTCGGCATCTTCGAAAAACAGGGCGAGCACGGTGCGGAGTCGCGGTTTGGTGAGCTCGGCGCGCCAGGCGTCCACCGTCTCCCAGTAGCGCGTGACGTCTCCGACACTGGGGAGCAGCCGTCCCAATTCGGCGGCGCTCGGCGGCAGGACGCGCAATGAGCTGACCCGCAGCTGGCGGTGCCCGCGGTAATCGGCGACCTCCCCCAGCACCTGGACTACATGGCCGGGCCGGACCCCCTCGACCATCGCCTGCTCCCGATCCCAGAACGGAGCGCTGGTGAGCCGGCCGGTCGCGTTGCCGAACGTCAGCACGGTGCACCAGCCGCCCTCGAAGCTGCGCTGCTCGGCGTCGAGCACCAGTAGGGTATCCTGCACCCGCTCGCCGGGCTGGAG
>DASTHG010000034.1:0-7316 GCA_035718325.1 Gemmatimonadales bacterium
GCCCGCAGCGCCTGGACGTACTGCATGTACACCCAGAAGTGTCCGCCCCCCTCGGGGAAGCTCGCGACGTTGTAGCAGGAAACGACGACGCTGGCCATGGCCGGTTACGCCGGTGAGCGGGCGGCGACGCCCGACAGCTCATGGAAGCTGATGAGACGGAACCCCAGCCGGGCGACGATCGCCCGCGCCGCAGGATCGCACAGCGTCCGCACTTCCACCTCCCGCTCCGTGTCGTAACTGGTGCGCAGCGCGGCGTCGGGGTACCCGGGGTGGCACGTCAGCTCCGTCACCAGGTCTTCGATATCGGCAAGCACGCGCTCGAGTCCGGCGACGCTGATCTGCTCCAGGTGCGTTTCGCCGCTCCACTGTCCGTAAAACTTCGTGCATACGCGCAACCGCGCGTGGCCGCGCAGGCGTAACCCGTGGCGGCGCGCGAACTCGACGACCGCGGGGAACGCCCGCGCGTGGCGGTGCGTGTCGTGATGCGTGTCGAGATGCGTGGGCGCGGCATTCAGCAACGCCTCGAATCGCTCCAGCTGCCGCTCCAGGGCGTCGCCGATCTGACTCGGGTCGGTGTCATCCAGATCGGCGTGCAGCCCGATGCTCAGGTCCGGAGCGCTCGCGGCCAGCTCCGCGGCTGCCGCGCTGGCGGCGGCGTTGACGAGCAGGCTCGTACTGGTCACGATGCCGCGCACGTGCGCTTCCAGAATCCCGCGGTTCGTGCCGGGACTCGCACCGAAGTCATCGGCGTTGATGATGAGGAGCTTGCTCACAGGACCGGCCGCCAATCGTCGAACCACCCGGCGACCATGGCGAGCTCCTCGAACGCCCAGTCGGCTCCGTCCACCAGCCATGCGACGGCAGGCCAGATCGCCCGGTTGGCGTAGCGCGCCAGCTCCGCGGTCTCGAGATGGACGTTCAGATCGCGCCGCTCGGGCACATCCCAGCGATCGCCGATGGCGCTGCGGTAGCGGTCGAGGATCCACGACCGGTCCTCGGCGGGGAAGCGCAGCAGGAACGTCGAGAGGTCGTAGCTCGCGCGCCCGACACCGGCGTGGTCCCAGTCGACGAGGCGGGCGCGCCAGCCATCCGGGCTCTCGGTGACGAAGGCGTTGGTCGTCCACAGATCGCCGTGCAGCAACACTTCGGGCCCCCCCTCCCGCTCCAGCACGTGCACGCGTTGCGGCAGCTCGTTCTGGAGTAGCTCGAGCCGGCTGAGCAGCCGGTCGCGGACGCGCTGCTGCACCGCCGACAGCGCGACGCGCGGTGCCCGCAGCTGGGCGAGGGCCCGGACTGCGTCCCTCACGTTCGCGATCAGGTACGCCTCGCCCAGGTCTCCCCCGTGCGCCCGCACATCCGGGAGCATCGGGTGCTCCGCCGAGCGCGCGTGCAGCGCCGCGATGAGGTCGATCGCGACGGTCACGCGGGCGCGATCCGTCATGCAGAGGTCGAGTCGTTCGAGCCCGACGTCTTCGTACACGAGCCAGATGCGCTCGCCGCGCCGATCGGCGGCCGAGCCCTCGAGCCGCGCGGCGCCCGCCGCGAGGTCGATCAACGGCAGCCAGCGCCGGGCGACGAGGTGATTGTGGCGCGCCAGCCCCGGGTTGCACGATTTGATGACGAACGAATGGGCGCGCGGATCGCCGTCGCGCGCGAACGTGACGCGATACACATTCGTCTTGAGCTGCCGCACGGCGCTCACGCGGATCGTTCCCTCGGGAGCGCCCGTCGCCGTTTCGAGCACGGTCGCGAGCTCCGCCGTGTCCGGCAGGCGATCGGACGGGGAATGCGCTCGCAGGTCCTGGCTCGCCACGAGGGTCATCCGGCCACTCCGGCCACCTGGACGCACTCGGTCAGGCGGGGACTCAACACGGCGAGACTGGCGAGTGAGCGGACGATGTCCCGGCGCCGCTCGAAGCGCAGCCCGGCGCACTCCCAATCGATCGCGGCGATGGTGCGGAACACCTGTCCGACGTGCGACAGTCCGTAGACGGTGTCGAGGCTCAAGCCCTGGCACCATTCGCGCGCGACGGACCAGTAGGCGGCGACGTCGACGCGCGTCAGGTCGGCCGCGGGGACACCCCATCCGGCGGTTTCCCAGTCGATCGGGTAGCAGGCGAGCCGGTTGCCGGCCGGCCGCAGGTAGACGTTCTTGGGCCGGAAGTCGCCGTGGACCACGGTGGCGGGGAGGCCGACGCAGAGCCGCTCGACATCGCTCCAGCGGGCGGCCAGCCCGCGCAACACCTCGATCAGACCCTCGAGTTGCGTCACGTCGTCAGCGGCGAGGTCGGGCCCGGCGAGCCGGCGCTCGAGCCGCTCTGTTGCCGACTCGAGATGACGCCGATAGCGAACGGGCCCGCCGTCGGGGAGGGCGCGGGCTGCCGCGATCCCCGCCGCGGCGCCGTGGAGGCGCGCCGCCCACCGTGCGGTCAACGCCAAATGGTCGGGGCGTTCGTCGGAGTACCGTTCTCCACCGACGTCCTCGAGGAACAGCCAGGTCTCGGGCTCCGGTCCCTCGCCCGCGAGCGTGCCGTGGTAGCGCGGTGCGGTCACCGGGACGTGTGGCAGGACGCACTCGTAGATCGTCCGTTCCGGTCGTGCCTTCGCGGCCGGCACTCGCTTCGCGATCACCGTGCCGGTATCCGCGCCGGCTCCCACGAGGCGGTAGACGGCGGTGACGCCGTGCTGGCGCAGCACCTCGATGCGTTGTGCCGGCTCGCGGCGCGGCTGAAAGGCGCGCCATGCGAGCAGCGCAGGGTGTGTCTCGAGGTTCTCGAACAGCATCGCGATCGGTGGCTTCACGGTCCGATCTCCCGCGCCGCTTCCGCCGTGGGCGCGCCCTGCCGGATCAGGCGGCCGTGTTCGAGCTGCAGCCAGAGGTCGCACATCCCCCAGCTCGAGGGGCGGTGCGTGATGAGGAAGACCGTGCGTGAGCGCATCAACCGCTCGAGCGCCTCGAGGATGACAGCTTCGGTCTTCAGGTCGACGGAGCTGGTGGGTTCGTCGAGAATCAGGAGTGGCGCGTCTCGCAGGAACGCGCGCGCCAGGGCAATGCGTTGGCGCTCGCCGCCCGAGAGCTTCTGACCGAGCTCGCCCACCTGCGTCTCGTAGCCCGCGGGCAGGCGCTGAATGAATTCGTGCGCGCCGGCGGCCGCGGCCGCCTCGACGATGTCGGCGTGCGGTGCGCCCGGCCGGCCATAGGCGATATTCTCGGCGATGGTCGTGGAGAACAGCAGCGGATGCTGCGGCACGACGGCGAACTGGCGGCGCAGGTCTTGGACCTTGTAGTCGCGCAGGTCGACGCCGTCCAGCCGGATCGCACCGGTCGCCGGATCATAGAACCGCGTGAGCAGCCCGACGAGCGTGGTCTTGCCCGCGCCCGTCGCTCCCATAATCGCCACCCGCGTCCCCGGCGCCACGATGAAGGACAGGTCGTGCACCACGGCGTGGCCGGCGTCGTACCCGAAGCTGACGTTCTGGAATTCGATCACGCCGCGGGCGCGAGTGAGCGCTCGGGGCTGGGGCGCTTCGGGGACGTCGCGCGGTTCATCGAGCAGGGCGAAGCTGCGCTCGGCGGACGCGAGGTAATTCTGGAGGCTCGCGGCCTTGCGGCTGATGGTCGCGAGCGGCGCGTAGAGCTGGGTCAGATAGCTCATCGCCATGAGCAGCTCCCCCAGCGTCAGTACGCCGGCGCGCACGTGCCCGACCCCGATGAACAGCACGGCGCCTGTTCCGATCGCGCTGGTGAGCCCGATCATCAGCCCGAAGCCGCCTTCCAGCAGTGCGAGCCGCAGCCGCGCGACGACGCCTTCGCGCGCACGGGTCGCAAAGCGATCGGTCTCGCGCTGCTCCTGCCCGAACGCCTTCACCACTCGGAGCGCGCTGAGGATTTCCTGCACGACCGACATCGCCTGGCTCTCGAGCTTCTTCACCGCACGACCCTGCCGCCGCATGCGCGGGCGATAACTGCGCGACAGGATGAAGAGGACGGGGGAAATGGCGAGCGCCACGAGTGCCAGCTGCCAGTCGAGCCGTGCGGTGACGACGAGCATCGCCACGAGCGAGATGCCGGCCGACACGAACGGAATGAAGCCGTCGACGGCGACATACTGCAGCGTCGTCGCGTCCTGCTGGATGCGGTAGACGGTGTCGACCGTTCCCCGGGAATCGTGGTAGGAGAGCGAAAGCTGCTGGCCCTGCTCGAGCAGCTGGGCTCGGAAGCGAAGCACGAGATACTCGCCGATGTAGGCCCGCAGCCAGTTGGTGGCGATGGCGAGCAGCTGCGAGAGCAACGTCACCGTGATCAGCAGGCCGATCGCCAGCGCGAGCCCCGCCGTGGGCGAGTGACCGGCAGCCGGAAACCAGCCGCCGAGCAGATGGGGGAGCGGGCGCGATCCCAGCACACTGTCGACCACGAGCTTCAGCGGCAGCGGCAGGAGCAGCGCGACGGGTGTCGCGAGCAGACTGAGCGCGAACAGCACCGCCAGGTGCGGCCAGAAGGGCCGCGCCTGTCGCAGCAAGCGGCGGTACAGCGTGAAGTCGCTGGCGGCGACGCTCATCGAGATCAGTCGTCCCCTGCCTGCGGCACCGCGCGGCGGACGTCGCCCGCGGCGCGCGCACAGTCGGCCGTTTCGCGCCACGCGCACCACAGCGCCGCGACGCCGAAGGCCGCGGCGGGAATCCAGGCCGCGGTCGCGAGTGCGGCCACCGCGATCCCGGCAAGACCGACCGTGAGCGCCACGCCCGCGGTGCTGGGCGTGAGCCACCAGCGCACTCGCACCAGCTGCATGCCGCGGCCATGCTCCTCGACCGCCATCAGGAGTCGCGCGCCGCCCAGTACGCCGCCACGGACCTCCAGGTCGAAACGCTCGAATTCGCCGCCCTTGCGTGTCGCGGCGCCGGCACCGCGCAGCGCGCGTTCGATCCGGCCGAGGCGGTCGGCGGGGTCACGCCACTGCTGGCACCACAGCGCCACCGAACCCCAGCGTCCCCACGGCGCCGGCCGGGTGACGGCGGGCCGACTCAGGCGGCCGTAGAGACGGGCGAGCGGATGGAGCATGTGGAGCAGCGCGGTCAAGGCGCGCTGCCGGATGCGGCGGCGGGCGAGGGAACGGGGGAAGGCGATACGCGCGGCGATCGTGGCGCGCAGCAAGAGCGGCAGCGTCGCGAGGACCAGCAACGGGATTGCGAGGCGCAACGGCGTCCACGCCAGCCCCAAGCCGGCCACGATCATCAACGCGAGGATCGGGAGGTACCACTCCGGTGCGAGCGCCATGGCGCCGAGCCAGGTGGGGGCGGGGGCGTAGAGGCGCTGGAAGGGCGCGAATCCCCAGATGCCGTGGTAGATGCGCGCGACGCGCCATGGCGCCGCCGGCAGCGACGCCATCCCGTACAGCCGGCCCGCCCAGGCGATCTGTCCGGTCGCGGTGTACTTCTCCGGCCACTTCCGCTCCAGCAGGCCTTCCGCCCGTCCGTACCCGACCTGCTGCTTCCAGTAGGCGCGCAGCGAATTGCGGCGGTGATGCCAGACGACGGCCGCCGGACTGAAGCCGAGCGTGCCGCCGCGCTCGCGCAGCGCCCAGCAGACGTCCACATCGTCGCCGGCGACGCGGAAGCGCGGATCGAACCCGCCGATGGCTTCCAGCGCCGAGCGGCGAAACGCCATGTTGCAGCCGGGAATGTGCTCCGCCTCGCGATCGGTGAGCATGACGTGCGTGGGATTGCCAGGCGCCAGCGCGACGCACTTGGCGATCTTGCCGTCGCCCGGGGGCGCGATGTTGGGGCCGCCGACGCCGACGTGCCCGCTGCGCAGGAACGTGGCGGCGAGGTGCGTGAGCCAGTCGGGATCGGGATAGGCGTCGTCGTCGAGGTAGGCGACGATCTCCCCCGTCGCGGCCTGCCAGCCGGTGTTGCGCGCGCTCGAGAGCCCGCGATTCTCCGTACTGATGAGGCGCACGTCGTATTCGCCCGCGATCGCCGGGGCCTGGTCGGTGGACCCGTCGTTGACGACGATCACTTCGAAGTCGGGGTAGCGCAGGCGGCGCAGCCCCTCCATGCAGTCGCGAATCGTGCGCTGACCGTTGTAGGTGCACACCACGACCGAGATGCGCGGCCAGCGGACATCGCGGGAAAACGGCGTGTCGCCGAACGCCGCTTGCACGGCCGTGAGGGCAGGCTTGGGCCGGCGCTCGCGGTCGGTGAGGCCGAACTTCCAGTCGAAGACGTCCTCGCCGGCGCGGTACCACTCGTCGGTCCAGGAGTAGACGTAGAGCCCGGCGCACCCTTCCGCGAAGCTGGTGCGGATCTGCCAGTCGAGGGTGCGCGCCTGCGCAGCGTCGCCGTTGCGCAGGCTGTCGAGGCCGACCTCGGTGAGGACGAGCGGCCGCTCGCCGGCGATGTGTTGCAGCCGCGCGAGGTAGGCCGCGAGCGGCGCGCGCGACTCGAGGAAGACGTTGAAGCTCGTGAAGTCGAGGAACGGAAGATCGAGGTACTCGGTCGACGGATAGTTCACGTACGTCACGAGTGCTTCGTGATCCTCCGTGCGCACGGCGCGATACAGGCGTTCGAGGAACTGCTCGACTTCGCGGCGGCCATGCCAGCGTGCGCTCGCCGCGGGAATCTCGTTCCCGATGGCGTAGGCCAGCACCGCCGGGTGGCCGGCACACGCCGCCACGCCGGCGCGCACGACTCGCGCGGTATCCGGGGCGCCTTTGCGATCGGTGAGGTAGCCGATGTGGCGTTCCACGGGGATCCCGACGAGCAGGCGCAGGCCATGGCGGGCCGCCGCGTCGAGCATCCAGCGCGGCGGCACCGTGTAGGTGCGGGCGGAGTTCACGCCGTGCGCCGCCATCAGCGCGAAATCGCGCTCCACGATCTCGGGCACCGGGAACTCGGCACCGTCCGCCTGGGGGCGGAAGGTGCCGTAGGTCACGCCGCGGACGTGGAATTTCTCGTCGCCGACAAAGAGAAATTTCCCGCGCGCGGTGGGGCGCAGGGTCGGGTCGAGGTGGGGGAGCGCCGGTGGGTGGTCGGTGGGTCGTTCGGAGACGAACGACAGATCGCCGTCACCCAGGGTGTGAATGCGATTGGCCGCGACGTTGCTCGGTTCGATGGTCACCCGTTGCCCTCCGGCAACCCACGCACTGTGGCAAGGACACCACACCCCTCCGCAACACGGCGAACGCGTCCACGTGCAGGGGTGAGGCGAGCATCAGGAGGGCCCGTTGGGGTCAGCAGCGTCGTGCACCGTCCTGTCACGCCGCTGTCGCAAGAACCAGACCGATTGTGAGGAGCTGTACGTCGAAGGAATTCAACGC
>DASTHG010000035.1:0-6081 GCA_035718325.1 Gemmatimonadales bacterium
ACCAGCAGCAGCGAGGTGAACAACGCCAGTGCCACGACGACGCCGGCGAACCCCAGCTCCTCCCCCACGATCGGAAAAATGAAATCGGTGTGCTGCGCAGGGAGAAACGCGAGCCGCTTTTGCGTCCCCAGCGTAAAGCCTTTGCCGAACCATCCGCCCGACCCGATCGCGACCTTCGACTGAATGATGTGCCAGCCCGTGGCGCGCGGGTCGACTTCGGGGTTCAGGAACGCCAGCAAACGGTTCTGCTGGTACGGGGCCAGGTGGCGCCAGAACGGCAGCGCGATAACGCCCATGATCACGTTGGCCAGCATCACCGTCAGGCCTTCCCACAGATACGGCCGCACGTACAGCACCAGCAGAAACAGCAGCACGATCCAGGCGCCCCACGCGGCCGTCGAAAACGCCACCGTCAATCCGATCGCGGGCGACAGGAGCAGGAGCAGCAGCGCCGGCCGCGCGCCCGCCCAATACAGCATGGCGAACAGGATCGCGATGAACACGAGCGCGCTGCCGAGATCGGGCTGCAGCACGACGAGCAAGAACGGAATGAACGTGATCACGCCGGGATACACGAGGTCGCGGAGCGTTGCCGGGGGCTCACGGCGGTCGGCGAGCCAGCGCGCCAGCATCAGGATCACCGCCAGCTTCGCGGGCTCGGCAGGCTGCCCCAGGCGGTGGCCGGCGATCGTGATCCACGACCGGGTTCCCGCGGCGGTCCCCGCCCCCGATCCGAACACCAGGGTCAGGAGCAGCACGAACACGGTGATCCCATAGACGTAGGGAGCGGCCCACTCCAGCAACCGCGGCGAGGCCCGGTAGATCAGCACCGCGCCAATGATTCCGAGCACCAGCCATGCGATCTGCCGCTCCCAGATCGTCGCGACGATCGTCACGACGTCGGTGCGCCCTGCAGAGTACAGCGTCAAGAGCCCGTACGACGCCAGGCTGATCACCACCAACAGCAGCGGACGATCGAGCTTACGGAATTTCCGGAGCACTCGTGCTGTCGACCGGCAAGGAGTCGGCGGGGGGCGCGCCCAGGATCGGGTTGTCGGCGGGCGTGGGCGTGCTGTCGTTGGGCTGGATGAACTGATAGCGGGCGGCGGTGGTATCGGCGCCGAGGTAGTGAGCGATCACCCGGGCGACGAGGGGCGCCGCCACGGTGCCATGACGGCCGAACTCCAAAACCGCGCCCACGACGATCTGCGGATTGTCCGCCGGCGCGAAGCCGATGAACCACCCGTGGTTCGCGCCCTGGGAGTTCTGCGCCGTGCCGGTCTTGCCGGCGATCTTCAGATCCGACAGCCGCGCCCCGCGCGCCGTCCCCTGCTCCACCACGTTGATCATCGCCTGGCGCAGCGACGCGAGCTGGTCGGAGGTCAGCGCGAGGTCGTAGGGCGGCTCGGACGACGGACGCACGAGATACGGCGTGCGCGACTTTCCGTCGCTCGCCAGCATCTGATAGAGCCGCACCATGTTCAGGAGCGTTTGCGTGTTCTCGCCCTGGCCGATGGCGAGGTTCAGCACGACGCCCGAGCTCCAGCGCCGCGGCCCGTACACGCGGTCGAAGTATTCCGGGCCGCTCGGGAAGATCGGTTGCAGCTCACCCGGCAGGTCGACGCCGGTGCGCGCCCGGAAGCCCCAGTCGTTGGCGTCCTCGAGCAGCGAGGTCAGTCCCAGTTTCAATCCCAGCTGATAGAAATAGACGTCACAGCTCTGGGCAATCGCCTGCTGCAGGGTGAGACTGCCGTGTCCCAGCGGGGTCCAGCAATGGAAGAAGCGATCGCCATACTGCAGCCCGCCCCGGCACGGAATCGCCATGCGCGTGTTCATCGTCGCCACCCCGCGACGCAGCGCCATCGCCGCGATCGCGAGCTTCCACGTCGACCCCGGGGGATAGCGGGCCTGGATGGCGCGGTTCAAGAGCGGATGCGTGGCGCTGAGGCTCACTTCGCGCCAGTAATCGGCCGATACGCCGCCCACGAACGCGTTGGGATCGTACCCCGGCGCGCTATAAAGAGCGAGGATCGCGCCGCTCGACGGATCGAGGGCGACGAGCGCGCCGCTCATGCCGGCCGGGAAGACGCGCGAGACGTAGCGCTGGAGGTCGAGGTCGAGCGTCGTCTGGAGCGACGCGCCCGCGACCGGCAGCAGGTCGGGCGCCGCGTTTTCCCGCACCACGTATCCCAGGGCGCTGACTTCGACGAACCGTTCTCCATCTTGCCCGCGCAGCGTGTCGTCGTAGGAGCGCTCGAGGCCGTCCTTCCCCACCAGCTCACCGACCCGCAGCGGCGCGGCGCGCGGGCCGGCCAGGTCCTGCTCCGTGACTTCCCCCACCATGCCGACCACGTGCGCGACGGCGGCGCTGTCGGGGTAGTAGCGCTTCGGTTCCGTCTGGATCACGACGCCCGGCAGCGTGAGGCGACGCTCTTCCAGCGTCGACACCACGTCGAACGGGGCGTCGGTCATTACCACGGCCGATTGGTACGGCGCCTTGCGGTAGCGCTGCAGGACCCGCTCGATTGCCGCCGCATCGAGGTGCAGGATCGGTGCAATGCGCTGCAAGGAATGGCGCAGACTATCCTCGGGTCCCGGCAGCAGCGCCACGGTATAGCCGGGCACGTTTTCCGCGATCACGATGCCGTGCCGGTCGGTGATGATGCCGCGCGGCGCCGGCTGGGTGATGGGCCGGAGACGGTTGTTGCGGGATTGCACGTCGTACTTCGAGTGATCGATGATCTGTGTGCGGAAATACGTACCCACCAGCACGCCGCTCGCCACCCACACGAGCGACCGGGCGGCGCGCAGCCGCGCGTCGAGCAGGTGCGGCGCCAGACGACTCACGACTCCCCCACGCGAACGGCCAGCCACGAGCGGAAGATCACGAGCATCACGATCCCGGCGAAGGCGGTGGTTACTCCTTCAAGCGGCGACCACACGAACAATTCCCACGTCAGCTGCTGCCCGGAGAATTTCCCCGAGGCCAGCACGAGGATGGCGTTGCGCAACCACGTCCCCGCGAAGAACAACCCCCCATTGACGAGCAGATTGTCGGCGAAGAACACCGCCTTCGCCCACGAGGAGAGATACCCCACAATGGTGTGCGCGAGCGCTCCGGCCCCGAAACTGGCCGGAGTGAGGGCATCGCTGATCAGACCGACGAGGAACCCCGCGGCGGCACTCTGCCCCGGGCGTGAACGAATCGTGTAGGTCAAAAGCGCCAGGAGGAGAAAGTCGGGCGCGATGCGCTCGTCCCCGAGGTGGCTGCGCACCGAGAACTGCAACGCCACGAGCAGCGCAATCACGAACCAGAACCGCAGACCCTCGCCGCGCCTCATGGCTGGGCCTTGGTGGAGTCGGGCGCGAACGTCGTGCGCAAATCATCGTTGCGGGTACTCGTCAACACCATCACGTGCGTCACCGCACCGGGCGGCACCGCGGGACGCACCAGATAGGTGCGGTCCCATTCTGTCTCGCCCGCCGATCCGACGACGGTGCCGATCGGAATGCCACGGGGCAGCACGCCGCCCAGGCCCGAGGTGAGGATGCGAGTCCCGAACGGGACGTGCGTGCGATACGGCACGCCGCTCATTTCGAGCAGCCACACTCCGCCTTTCGAGTCGTGCGGCGCCAGGATGCCGAACACGCTGCCGTCGGACGCCATCCCGCTGGCCCGGAACTCCGGGTTCGCCCACGTCGCCACGACGCTGGTCGCGTTTTCGGCGCGGCTCACGATCCCGAGCAGCCCCTCGGGCGCGACGACCGGCGCAAGCTGCCGCACGCCACGTTTCAACCCGGCCGAGATCACCACCGTCAGGGGATCGGTCGGGGCCGCCTGGTGCAACACTTCGGCGGGGACGAAGCTCGAGCCGAGCCGCGTACCCAGACCGAGCAGCGCCCGTAGCCGATTGTTCTCCGCGCGGATCTCGCTCAGCTCCCCGGCCGCGAGCGTCGCCGAATCGCGTTGCGCTTCGACCTCGACGAAGGCCGCCCGGGAGGTGCGCAGCTGCTCGGAGCGACTCTGCAGCTGCAGGAACGGCCACAAGACGGTGCGGCGCAGGCTCGAGGCAATGGGGTCGCGGGTGGTCGCCGGGAGACTCATCGCCACGAGGGAGAGGGCGAGCGTGACGACGAAAACGAAGGTGTCGCCGCGGGTGGCGTATCGGTCAGCCCCGAGCGCCATAGCGGTCAGGTCGTAAGAACGTTACGGTATTTTTCGGGGTCGTCCAGGATCCGGCCGGTCCCGCGGACCACGCACGTCATGGGATCTTCGTCGAGATGAATCGGCAGTCCGGTTTCCTGCTGCAGCAGCTGATCGAGACCGCGGATCAGCGCCCCGCCCCCCGTCATGACGATGCCGCGGTCCACAATGTCACTCGCGAGCTCCGGCGGAGTGATTTCGAGAGCGCGCCGCACCGCATCGACGATCTGCTGAATCGGCTCCTGCACCGCCTCCCGCACCTCGCTCGAGTGCACTCGCACGATCTTGGGAATACCCGAGACCAGGTCACGGCCCTTCACCTCCATCTCGCGCTCCTCCGCCACCGGAGCTGCCGAGCCGATCTGAATCTTGATCTGCTCCGCGGTGGGCTCACCGATCAGGAGGTTGTAGTTCTTGCGCATGAACTGCACGATCGCCTGGTCGAGCTCGTCGCCGGCGGTGCGGATCGAGGTATCGGAAACGATCCCCGACAACGCGATCACGGCGATCTCGGTCGTCCCGCCGCCGATGTCGATCACCATGTTGCCCGTCGGCGTCTCGACCGGAAGTCCGACGCCGATCGCCGCGGCCATCGGCTCGGCCACCATGTAGACTTCCTTGGCGCCGGCCGATTGCGCGGAGTCGCGCACCGCGCGGCGCTCCACCTCGGTGATGCCGCTGGGCACGCACACGATCACCTTGGGCCGTACGCGGAACACGTGCCGGTCGATGATCGTCTTGAGGAAGTAGCGCAGCATTTTTTCGGTCACGTCGAAGTCGGCGATGACGCCGTCTTTCAGCGGCCGCACCGCGAGGATGCCGTCGGGCGTGCGCCCCAGCATGCGCTTCGCCTCGAGCCCGATCCCTTTCACCTTGCCGGTCGCCTTCTCGATCGCGACGACGGAGGGCTCGTTCAACACGATCCCTTCGCCGCGCACATACACGAGCGTGTTCGCCGTGCCGAGATCGACGGCGATTTCGTTCGCGGGGTTGAACGCCCCAAGACTCCATTTGGGCCAGCGAATCGGCACGGTCGGGTATCGCCATCCGGGCTAAGAGTGAGGCGGGTGTGGCACGCGCGCCCCAACCTAACGAAAAGCGTAACTCCAAGCAAGGCCGATGCTTGACGCCCCTATGCCAAGCCGCTAGGCTACCCCCATGGCTCTAGCCAAAGTGGCAGAGGTTGCGGTCGTCGACCTGAACTTGTGTGATCGCTGCGGCCTTTGCCTCCCCCTTTGCCCCCCCGAGGCGATCCACCTGCAGTTCAATACTCTGGTGGTCGACGCGGCGACTTGCACCGGATGTTACAAGTGCATAGCGCCCTGCCCCGTACGAGCCCTGTCCATGGTCGAGAACTGATGCCGGACGTCGACGTACTGGTGGTCGGTGCGGGACCGGCGGGGTCGATCGCGGCGCTCGAGGCCCAGCGCGCCGGACCCGGCCTCGACGTGCTTCTGGTGGAGCGCGACCGTGCCGTGGGCGCGCCGGTACGCTGCGCCGAGGGCGTGGGGGACGCGGGGCTGCGCGAGTTCGCGAACCCCGACGGGGCGCCGTGGGCCGCGCGTAAGATCACCCGGGTCATCTTTCTCGCTCCCGACGACACCGAGGTGAAGGTCGCGGAGCGGGATGTGGGCTGGATCCTCGACCGCACCCGCTTCGACGCGTTTCTGGCGGGCGTTGCGGTAGCGGCGGGCGCGCAGCTCTCGGTCGGCACCGAGGCGACGGGGATGGTTCGGACCAGCGACGGGCGCTGGGCCGTTAGCATCCGGGGCCCCGGCGGAGTCGACACCATCCGGGCGCGGGTCGTGATCGGGGCCGACGGCGTCGAAACGATGGTCGGCCGGTGGGCAGGGCTCGACACGCGCGTGCCGTCGCGC
>DASTHG010000036.1:0-3463 GCA_035718325.1 Gemmatimonadales bacterium
CACCACCTTCACGAGGTCGGCGCCGTCGCGAGTGCGCGCCACCATGATGTTGTCGGGTTTCAGATCGCGGTGTACGATGCCGAGATCGTGCGCGGCCTGCAGCGCATCGGCGGTCTGCTTGAAGATCGCGGTCGCGCGAGCGATCGGGAGCGCCCCGTCACGCTCGATGATCGCGGTGAGCGGCTCGCCCTCCACGAACTCCATCGCGAGATAAATCAGCCCGTCCGGCGTCTCGCCGAAATCGTACACGGCGCAGACGTTGGGATGGGTGATGCGGCTCGCGTTGGCGGCCTCGCGGTTGAAACGCGCCACCGCGTCCGGGTCGTGCACCATCGCGGGGCTCATCACCTTGATGGCGCTGCGCCGTCCCATCTTCACGTGCTCGGCGAGGTACACCTGGCCCATCCCGCCTTCGCCCAGCTTCTTGATCACGTGATAGCGGTCGGCCACCACCTGGCCCACGAGGCTGGTCGCCGGCGCGGCGGCCCGGAGCGTCGTGCCGTCGTCCTGACAGAACCGAATTTCGTCCGGATATTGCCGGGAGCAGACCGGGCAGATCTTCACGGGATCTCGATGCGCAGCAGCTTGTCGCCCACGAGGACGCGCGAGCCGTCTTTCAGCGGCATCGCGCCGCGCGCCGCGAGGGCGATACCGTTGCGGCTGCCGGCGTCCACCACCACGAAGTCGGCGTCCTCCGAGCGCACCAGCGCGTGCTGCGCGCTCATCGACGGGTCATAGGGGAACGTCCAGTCGCCCTTCTCCCGGCCGATCAACAGGTCGCGCCCGGGCGACAGCTGGATCACGTCGCGCGCGCTGCCGTCGGCGCGCAGCTGCGTCAGCGATGCGATGTCGGCCGACGGCGTGAGGCTGCCCATGCGCTTGGTGGCGTCGACCTCCGGCGCGTACGGGCCGGGATAGCCGAGGCGGCGGAACCGGATGATCTGCGAGCCGATGAGCAGCAGGTCACCCTCCGTCAGCCGCAGCGGCTCTTCGAGAAACACCCAGGTGCCGTTGCGGCTCCCCAGGTCGCGTGCCACGAGCTTCGAGTCCTCCCACGACAGCTTGGCGTGCAGCGGCGACATGAACGGGTCTTCGAGAAAACGGACGTCACCCTCGCCGCGGCCGATCGTGGTGTCGGTGCTGCGGCTCTCGAACGTCTGCAGGTCGTCGCCGGTGTCGTTCATGAGCACGAGGCGAATGAAGAACTCGGTGCGCGCCGCAGGGCGCGACGACGGCCGGGATAGGCCCCCGGCGACCGCAGGGACCTCTCCCGAGAGCGAGGCGCCGCAGGTGGCGCAAAACCGGGTGCCCGGGAGCACCGTCGAGCCGCAGCGGGCACAGGCCGGCCCCGACCCCGGAGCAGAAAGCCGGCGGCCGCAGTGGGGACAGTAAGGCAACGTGCCGTCGATCAGGCCGTTGCAGAATGGACAGGTCAATTCCGCCGCAGAGGCGGCGCCGCCGAGGTCGGGGGCTCGTGTCATGGCTTCGGGGGCTGGGGCAGAGCCGTCGCCGGGGACGGGAGTCGGGACAGCCTTCTTGGCCGCGGCTGCCTTCGAGAGGGGCTTGCCGCAGTCCATACAGAAGAGGGCCCCCGGCTCGTTGGCGCGTCCGCAGTATGAACAGGTGGTCACGGGCGACGACTCCCTCGTCGGGGCCAGAAGTTATGGTATGCCAATCTATTGCGCAACTTGGCGCGTCGAAAGGGGAGCGCGTACCTTCGCTCCGCATGCGGCGCGCGATCGTGACGGTCAGCGTGATTCTGTGGGCGTGCGGCGGGAGTAAAGCAGGAATCGCGCCGTCCACTCCGTCTCCGGCATCTCCACTCACCGGGATTCCGCTGACCCGGGCGCAAGGACCGCTGCACGTCGCGGTCACCTATCCCGCCGCGACCGACACGGTGCAACCGACCGACAGCGAATTCATCCTGGGGAGCAACGGCACCGCCGACGCACACCTCACCGTTGCCGGCGTGCCGGTTCCCGTCGCGCCGAGCGGTGGATGGATCGCCTGGATCCGTTTCCCCGACGATACCGCCTACGTCGTCCCGATCGTCGCCCACACCGTGAGCGACAGTCAGGTGCTGGAGTGGCGGGTGCACATCGCGCCCCGCTTTCATCCACCGAGCACCTCCGCCTGGATCGATAGCGGCAGCTTCGAGCCGGCGGGGAATCTCCGCTGGCCGGCGGGCGAAGGGATGCGGATCGCCGTGCGCGCCGCGCCGGGCTCGAGCGTGCGGCTGCGATTGCGCAGCGGCACGACTGTGCCGCTCGTCGCCGACTCACTCCCCGAGGAGCCGTCCTGGGGACTGCGCGCCTTCGGTACCGACACGCTGGCGCTGCACGTCCCGGCCTCGGGCGATCGCTACGTCGGCTGGCTCCTGCCCGAACCGATCGATTCGAGTGCGCTGCTCGAGGTCGCCAACGGCGCCGACACCGTCCGCGCCCGCTGGCCGCTCGCGCTCGCCACATTCGACCGCACGCATCCCGACGTGATCGTGCTGGACGACGACACGGCGCGCACCGGTACCACGGACTCCTTGACCGTCGGCAAGGCGGTGCCCTACGGGACGTATCAGTGGTTCTTCCCCACCGGCACCCGTGCCGTGCGCACGGCGGTCTGGAACGACCAGGTGCGGCTCGCGCTGTCGTCAACACAGACCGTCTGGGTCAACGCCGCCGACGTGCACCCGCTCCCGGCCGGCACACCGCCGCCCGGCGGGATCGTGGGCTCGGTGCGGCTCACCAGCGCGCCGCACTCGGTGACCCTGCGTGTCCCGCTCCCCGACCGGCTGCCGTTCCGCATCGAAGAAGGCGACCGCACGCTGGCGCTGCGCATCTACGGCGGGCACTCCGACGTCAATTGGATGCAATACGGCGCCACCGATTCGGCTGTCGAGCGCATGAGCTTTCGGCAGGAGACGACCGACGAGCTGGTGATCACCCTCGAGCTGTCACACCCCGTATGGGGCTATCGCACCCGCTTCGACGGTCGCGATCTCCTGCTCGAGGTGCGCCGACCGCCCGCGATCGACCCCAGGGCGCCGCTGCGCGGCCGTACCATCGTGCTCGACCCGGGCCACCCGCCGCTCGGCGCCACTGGTCCGACGGGCGTGCACGAGCCGGTCGTGACGCTCGCCGTCGCGCTCAAGGCCGAATCGCTGCTCACCCGGGCGGGGGCGACGGTGCTGCTCACCCGCGGCGACATGTCACCGGTCGATCTCTATCCGCGCACCAAATTCGCCGAGCTGCACGACGCCGACGTGTTGGTCTCGATCCATGCCAACGCCCTCCCCGACGGCGTGAATCCCTTCATCAATAACGGGACCAGCGTCTACTACTTCCAACCGCGTAGCGCCGGCCTGGGACGCGCACTCGACCGCGAGATCGCGAGCGCTCTGGGGCTCCGCGATCTCGGTCTCGGCCGCGGCGACTATGCCCTCGTGCGGCCCACGTGGATGCCGGCG
>DASTHG010000037.1:0-5488 GCA_035718325.1 Gemmatimonadales bacterium
AGCGTTACGGCGGGGGCCGCCATCGCACCCGCGGTGCAGGTGACGGTGCGCGATCAGTTCGGCAACCAGGTGACGAGCGCGACCAACCTCATCACGCTCACTATGCTGCAGTCAGGTCGTGGCACGCCCGCGAACAACACGCAGACACCGAGCGGCGGCATCGCCACCTTCACCAACCTCAGCACCACCAAAGCCACGACCGCGGGCGCCGGTCAAACGGTGCTGCTTACGCCGGACTCGTTGATCGCCACGGCACCCGGAGTCGCAACGTCCGACACGAGTACCGCGTTTGCCGTGAATCCGGCGGCGGCCTCTACCAGCCTATCGACCGTCGGTGCAGCACCAGGAACGATTACCGCGAGCAGCGGCTCAAGCACCTCAACGGTCACCGTGACCGCGCAGGACGCCTTCTCGAACATCATCCAGGGATCGGCGGTTGCTCTGAGCTATACGGGCACCGGCCAGACGTTCAGCCCCGCGAGCGGCTCGACGAACTCGAGTGGGCAGTTCGTGTCATCGTTCAGCTCTACGAAGGCCGAGTCGCAGACCATCAACGCAACTGTCGGCGGCAATGCGCTCTCGTCCGGCGCACCCATTACGGTCACCGCGGCGGCGGTCTCGGGGACGCAATCCACCATCACTCCGAGCCCGTCCAGCATCACCGCGTGCGCGGCGTCGTGCTCGCCTGGCGCCGGCACTGCGTCGCAAATCACCATTGCGGCGAAGGATGCATTCGGCAATGCGGTGCCCAACGCGATTGTGATCATTAGTGTGAGCGGCCTCGGGAACACCCTCACGCCGTCCGGCACGACTCAGACGGCGGGCAGCAATGGAATCGCGACCTGGCAGCTGAGTTCGACCGTGCCGGAGGCAAAGACGGTTTCGGCGAGCGCCAACGGCGTGAGCATTACGCCAAGCGCGACCGTCACCGTAGGCACGACTGGAGTCTCCGCATCGCAATCCACTGTCACTGCGAGCCTGTCCTCGATCACCGCCTGCCAGACATCCTGCTCCTCAGGCGCTGGTACGCAGACGGTCATCACCGTTTCCGCAAAGGATCAGTTCGGAAACGGGGTGGGCGGCGCGAACGTGACGATCGCGATCTCCGGCACAGGCGGGAATTCCACGACTCCCGCGAGTCTCACACAAACCGCCAACGGGAGTGGGGTCGCGACCTGGACCCTCAATTCCACCATCGCCGAGTCGAAGACGGTCACCGCGAATGCGGGTGGCGTTGCGATCACCGATAACGCCCCGGTGACGATCACTCCGGGCCCCGTCTCCGCGTCACAGTCGACTGTGACGACCCCGCAGACCACCGACTCCGCCTGCACCGGAACGTGCACGACGGCCGCCGGTCGTGCATCCCTGATCACCATTACGGCGAAGGACCAGTTCTCGAACCTGATTCAGAACGCCAGTGTCGTCATGTCCTCCACGGGGACCAGCAACAACTTCACTGCGCCGCCGAATACCAACTCCAGTGGCGTGTCGACATCCACGTTCAGCTCGACCAAAGCGGAAGGCAAGACGATTTCAGCGACCGTCGGTGGCGTGCTCGTCACCGGGCCTGGCGTGACGGTGATTCCAGCCGGCGTAAACGCGTCGCACTCGTCCCTGACGCGCGGGCTGGCGACGATCACAGCGTGCCAGACGTCGTGCACCACCGGCGGGGGCACCGGCTCGCTCATCACGGTGACCGCGAAGGACGTTTTCGACAACGTGATCCAGAATGCCAAGGTCGTCTTGTCGTCGACCGGTTCAAACCCCGCGTTCACCCCGGCTCCGCCGAACACAAATGGCAGCGGTGTGTCCACCTCCACTTTCTCGTCGACTACGGCCGAGGGGAAGACAATTTCGGGGACCCTGCAGGTGGGGTCCGGAACCATCGTCGGCATCTCGGGAACCGCCGGGGTGACGGTCGGCGCCGACGTGGCCGATCACCTGACGTTTACGACCGGGCCGAGCACGACGAACGCGAACGCGACCATCAACCCGGCGATCGTCGTGACGGCGTTCGACCAATTCGGGAACGTCGCGACCGGATACAGCGGCACCATCACACTGTCGATCACCGCGGGAACGCCGGCCGCGGGTGGGCCGGGTGGCCTGAGCGGCACGAACCCCGTCACCGCCACCAATGGCGTAGCGACGTTCTCGGGGATGAGTATGACGGACACCGGAACTGGCTATAGTTTAGACGCATCCGACGGCTCGTTGACTACGACGAGCGGACTATTCGACATCAACTGATGCACCGCGGGACGGTTACGAGTCTGAAGCGATGATTTGCCCCCGTTGTTCCGTCGGCGAAATCTCCGAAGCCACGCAGGAATGCCTGGTATGCGGCTTCTCGCGCACGGGGGGCGTCGTCGTGGAAGCCAACGACTGGAACCGCGTCGACGACCCCGTCCTCCCCGCCCTCGAGCGCCAGTTCCAGGTCGAAGGCATGCTGCGCCGCGGCGTCGCGTCGCGCATCTACCTCGCGCGCGATCAGGTCACCGGCCGGCTCTGCTCGCTCAAAGTCCTGCCGCTCAGCGACGAGCAGCCCGGCCTGATCGAGCGCTTCCGCGCCGACGCGCAGCGCGCCGCCGCCCTCGACCACTCGCACATCGTCGCCCTGCACTCCTTCGGCGCCACCGACGAGGCCGTCTGGTACGCCATGGAATACGTCCAGGGCCGCTCCCTCGGCGACTTGCTGCGCACCGCCGACCGCATGGACCTGAAAACCTGCCTGCGGCTCGTCGAGCAAATCGCCAGCGCGCTCGAGTACGGCCACCGCCGCGGCATCACCCACGGCAATCTGAAGCCCGCGAACGTGCTGGTCGATCCCGAGGGCTGGGCCCGCGTCGCCGACTTCGGACTCTCCTCCGCGTTCGGCACCGTGCCGCGGCGCCAGCCCGAACTGTCGATCGAGGAAAACTTCGGCCACATCGCTCCCGAGCGGTTCGGCGCGGACGGTGTCGTCGGTCCCGCCTCGGACCAGTACGCGCTCGCCGTGCTCACCTTCGCCTGCCTCGCGCGCCGTCCGCCGTTCGTCGGCGAGACGCTCGACGAGATCATGGTGCACCACCTCGAGGGCCCGGTCCCGCTGCTCGCCGAGTCGCGGCCCGACCTCCCCGCGGCCGTCTCGGCGGCCCTGGCCCGCGCCATGAAGCGCGAACCCGAAGACCGTTTCCATGGCGTGCTCGACCTCGCCAGCGCCCTTGCCGGCGTGTCGCTCCCCGAGCAGACGGTGTTGTCGTTCCCCGCCGCCCGCGCGCCGGAGCCCGTCGCGGCGAAACCAGTGACGCACCCGCTGCTGCATCTGGTCGAGGCGGAGCGGCACACGCGTGAGCCCGAGCCGGCTCGCCCCGAGCCGCCGCCGGCGGTCGCTGCTGCCGCATCGAGCGCACCCGTGACGCCGGCACCGCCGGCCGAGCCGCCAGCCGACGAGCACCGGCCGCCGCTGCTCCTCGTCGATCGCGAGGCCGGCGAGCGCGAATCGCGTGACGACCTCGAGGTCGTCGATGAAGACACAGAAGAAGAACGCGAGCGCGTCAAGAAGCCCGTTCCCGATGACGATGAAGACGACGACGCCGAGGAAGGCAAGCCGGTGCTCCTGTGGCCGGCGCATGAGAACGCGGCGCCCGACGATCACGCGGCCGCCGCGGCCGCCGTCGCCGCGGCCGCCCTGGCCAGCGAGCACCTGAACGGAGGAGAGCGCACGCCGCTGCTCTTCCCCGATCAGCTGCGAGTGGCACGACCGGGGCTGACATTCGGCGCCCGCGTCTGGGAGATGGCACGCCGCTGGACGGCACTGCCCCGCTCGACGCGCCTCGGGTCGAGCGCCGCCGCCGCCGTCCTCTTGATGGCATTGGTCTGGTGGCGCGTCGCCAAGGGTCACGAGGAGCAACACGCCAGCCCGCGCATCGTCAACGCCGGCCCCGTCGATACACAGCCGACGATAGTAACGCCGCCGCCGCGCAAGCCGAAGCCGAAGCCGCCGGTCTCCGGCCCGGGAACGCAGCAGCGCAACACGCCCTCCGACACGGTGAAGACCGCGCCTCGGCCGCCGGCGACGGCGACAGCGGCGGAGCCTGCGCACCTGTACATCGCCTCGACGCCTTGGGGTGTGCTCTACGTGGACGACAAACAGATCGGCAACACGCCGCAGTTGGACTACAGAGTCCCGCCGGGATCACACAGCATCCGCGTCTCCCGGGATGGGTTCCTGTCGTACGAAACCGTGATCGCGATCGAGTCGGGTGAAACGCTCAAGCTGACCGACATCGTACTGCAGGAGAAGCCGCAATGACAGGACGGGCCCGACTTCGGGCGGCGTGGCTCGCCGCCGCGCTCGCCCTCGCCCCCGCGCTGGCCCGCGGGCAGGACTCGACGGCATCCCAGAGCGCTGCGTATCTGGCCACGGGGGTCCGTCACTACCAGCAGCTGGAATTCGACTCGGCGTCGAGCGCGCTGCGCCGCGCCCTCGCGACCCGCACCGACACGCTGAGCGACGCCGCACGCACCCGCGCGCTCACCTACCTCGGCGCCGCCGAGCTGTTCCGCAACAAACGCGACTCATCCTACGCCGTCTTCCGCCGGCTCGTGGCGCACAACCCGCGCGCCCGGCCCGATCCCCTCATCTTCCCGCCCGAAGTCATGACGATTTACGACTTCGCGCGGGAGGCGACAAAAGTCGTACGGGTCGAGCTGCCGCGCGACACGACGATCCGCATCGGCGCCGACCGCTACCGGGCACGCCTCTACGCCAGCTCGTTCCACCAGATCATCGTCTCGGTGGAGCGGGAAGACGGCTTCACCGTCAAAACGCTCTACGCCGGCGCGATCAGCGATACGCTGCAGGTCTTCTGGACCGGCGACGACACGCTGTTCATGGCGAACGACTCGGGGCGGCTGGTGTTCACGGTCACGTCACTCACCAATGCCGGCCGCCAGGGCCGCATCGTCCACATCCCGCTCGATCTGGTGATGGGGCCGCAGGACACGCTCCCGTCACCGACGCCGCTTCCCGATTCGCTGTTCCTCCCCGAGCACGAGCGCGCCGGACCGGCGCTCAAGGCGCTGGGGCGCGGCGCGGGGTTCGGTCTCGCGGTCGCCGTGCTGCCGGGACTGGTCGCGGGCGGGACTTCGCCGTCGGGAAGCCGCTTTGCCGTCGCGGGAGGCCTGACGATCGCGGGCCTGATCGGATTCTTCCATCACCGCCCCGGGAAACCGCTGCCGGAGAACATCAGCGCCAACGTCGCGCTCCGTGACGGCTGGGAGAACCAGGTGCGCACCACCAACGCCGAGAACGTGATCCGCGCCCAGCAGAAACGGCTCGACGTGCACGCCGGGACTGCCGAAGTCATCGGAGCAAATCCATGACGCGCCGCCTGCTCACCGCCGGCGCGCTGGTGGCGCTCTCAGCGGCCCCCCTCGCGGCCCAGCACACCCTGTGGTGGAACGCCGAAATCTCGGGGCTCGGGATGCGGCTCAACAGCCA
>DASTHG010000038.1:0-14606 GCA_035718325.1 Gemmatimonadales bacterium
GAACTGACTCGCATCCTAGCCCCCACTCCTGGCGTCGAATTGCGCCGCGAACTGCTCGGCGAGCTTCGGGCCCTCCCCCGATTCCTCATGTTTGAAGAAGACGAAGGCGTCCCCCCAACCCGTTCCTAAGGTTCGCATGCGACCGGCCCATGTCTCGAGGTCCGCCGGCTGGTAGCCCTCGTCGCGCAAGCGGAAGTAGCCGAAGTCCGCGGTGGCCTCGAGCGGCGTATGGCCATCCTCCGTATCGGCGATACACAACGCGGCGTTGGCGGCGCGCAACGCCGCGTAGGTCTCGTCGGTGAACCAGGTGACATTACGGAATTCAAACGCACAGCGCAGGTCGGCGGGAAACAGGGTGAGGAAATCCTTGAGGCGCGCGAGGTCCTGCTTGAAATTGGGCGGCAGTTGCACCAGGATCGGACCGAGCTTCGGGCCCAGGGGGCGGACGGTTTCCGTGAAGTAGCGCAGCGATTCGCCGATGTCCTTGAGCCGGCCGATATGGGTGATGCGTTGGGGCGTCTTGAGTACGAACGTGAATCCGTCGGGTACGGCTTGATTCCACCCTGCCACGGTCTTGGCGTTCGGCATCCGATAGAAGGTGTAGTTGATCTCGACGGTCGACAGCCGACCGGCATAGAAAGGGAGCATCGCCGCCGGCTTGATCTTGGCGGGGTAGAATGTGCCCTTCCACTCGGGGAAATTGTATCCTGAGGTACCGACGTGGAGTCGCATGAATGAAGTATATTCCTGAACTCCTCATCCCGAGGCAGGCAGAATGCGCAGTCTGATGCTCGCCGCTCTCGCCGCACCACTGGCTGTGTCGCTCGCAGCGCAGCAACCGGCGGCAGCGCCCGTGGAGGATCCCAAACCCCTCGACGTCGGCGCCGTGGCGCCCGACTTCACGATCCCGGGGGCGACCCGGTATGGGGTCCTCAAGAATCCGATCCACTTGAGTGATTTCAAGGGCAAGACCGTGGTGCTCGCTTTCTTTTTCAAGGCGCGAACACGGGGCTGAACGATCCAAATGAACGCGTACCGTGATCAGTACGCGCAGCTCTTCAAGGGTGGCAAGAATGTGGTGCTCGTGGCGATCAGCGCCGACGTCGATACGGCCCTCTATTCCTGGGCGCGCGACGCTGAGTTTCCGTTCCTGTTCGCGAGTGACACCGGCTCGGCGGTGGGCAAGACCTACGGGGCGTTTGCCGGCAAGTACAACGTCGACAACCGCACGCTGTTCATCATCGGGCCGGATGGCAAGATTGCCTGGCGAGCGGTGCCGTTCCGTGAGATCGATCCGACGGCGTATACGGAGTTAGCGGCAGCGATCGACAAAGTGGTGCCGAAAGAAGGACGGTAGGAGTCGGTAGGGGACGGTAGGAGTCGTAGGGGTACAAACGTGGACGGCCGGGGCAACGAGCCTCGGCCGTCCTTGTATTCACCCCTACCGTCTCCTACCGTCCTCTACCGTCTCCTACAACTCTTTGCAGTGCTTTTTCGATATCCTGATCCTCGCCCAGCCCCGTGTAGACAACCTTCCCCTGTGCATCGAGCACGACGACGTAGCTGGTAGACGGCGCCTGGAATGCGCGCACCGCGTCACCGTTGGCATCCCACAGGAAGGGCCAGGGATGTGGCTCTTTGGCGAGGTGACGTTTCACGCTGGCCGGGCTCTCGTTCACGGCGACCGCGACCGCGACGAAAGCGATCTTGTCCCGGTTACGCGCGTACGCAGAATCGATCTGCGGCATCAGCGCCGCGCAGAGTGGGCACCACGTCGCCCAGAATTCGATGAGCAGCGGCTTTTTGCCGATCATCGCGCCGAGATTCGCCGGGCGGCCGTCCAGGTCCTGAATCGTTACGGCCGGCGGCGTCGCGCCGAGCGCGATGCCCATATCCTGCCCATCCTGCGCAGCGGCGGGTCGGGGTGATCCGAATCCCAGCGCCACCACCGCTGCCGCCACGCTCGACACACCACGCACCGATCTCACAATGTTTTCCCCACTTGAATCAGGTAGTACTCCGCCACCAGCAAAAGAGCCACCGCGGACAGCCGTTTGACCCATGCCATCCAGGGGCCGGGCTTCGGCAGCACGGTGAGCAATCCGGAAAAGAGGCCCACCGCCGCCAGGACCGCCGTCATCCCCAGCGAAAAGACGAAGAGATACACGAAGCCCAGCACTCCGCTGTGGGTTGCCGCAACCCAGGTGAGCACGGCGGCGAACGCCGGCGCGCCGCAGGGCGCAGCCACGATTCCCGAGGTCGCTCCCAACAGAAACACCGCCGGGTAGGAGCCGCCGGAGAGGCCGGCGGCCCAGCTCGCGAGACGCTGCGGGACGTTGACGGGGAACACATCGAGCAGGGCGAGCGCAAACAGCACCAGCAGGTTGGCGAGCCCGATGCGCACGTAGGGGTTCGACGCGACGGTGCCGAACAACGTCCCCGTGAGCCCCGCCACGAGGCCCATCAGCGCGTACAGCAGCGCCAACCCCAACACGTACGTAAGCGTCCGCCCGACCACCCGGCTGCGCGGCGTCGCGCCACCGGCGCTCGAACCGCTGATGATCCCGACCGTGATGGGGATCATCGGAAAAATGCAGGGTGAGAGGCTGGTCAGCAGCCCCGCGCCAAACAGCCCGATGAGCGCGGCAACGGGATGATCGAAAGAGGCGTTCGGCATCGACACAATCTACATTCCCTGCCCATGGTCATCGCTGCACCGGACGGCAAGCCGCGCTGCGCGTGGCCCGGCGACAACCCCGCGATGCTCGCGTATCACGACACGGAGTGGGGCGTCCCGCTCCAGGGCGACAAGCCGCTGTTCGCGAAGCTGATCCTCGACGGCTTCCAGGCCGGCCTCTCCTGGGCCATCATCCTGCGCAAGCGGGACGCGTTCCTGAAGGCGTTCGACGGGTTCGATCCCGACAAGATGGCCCGCTTCACCACCGCCCGGCGCCGGAAATTGCTTGCCGACTCCGGGATTGTCAGAAATCGGCAAAAGATCGACGCGGCGATCGGCAATGCCCGCGCCTACCTCGAACTGCGCGACGCCGGTGTGCGCTTCAGCGCTTTCCTGTGGCAGTTCGTCGGCGGTGTTCCGAAACAGAACGCGTGGAAATCGCCGCGCCAGATCCCCGCGAAGACGAAAGAGTCCGAGGCGATGAGCAAGGCGCTGATCGACAAAGGATTCCGGTTCGTGGGCCCGACCATCGTGTACGCGTTCATGCAGGCGGTAGGGATGGTGAACGACCACGTCGTGACCTGCTACCGTCATCGCGAGCTGCGCGCGGACTAGGGTTCGAGCCCCATCTCCTCGAGGAACTGACTCCCTCCGGCCGGCTTCTTGAAGCGCTCCGCGACACGCGTCAGGACGAGGCGATCCTTGGCGCGCGTCATCCCGACGTAGAGCAGGCGCCGCGCTTCCTCCGTCTCGAGCATGCCTTCCTCCCCGGCGGCCCGCACACCGGGGAGGCGCTCGTCCTCCACGCCGACGATGAACACCTGTGAATACTCGAGGCCTTTGGTGGAGTGCAGCGTCAACAGATTGACGCGTTCGGGATCGGTTTCCGCCTCATGGGACGTTGAGAGGGCGACACGCTCCAGCAGTTGGCCAATGCTGTCCGCCAGGGTAGCGGCGGCGCTGGCGCCCACAAGCGCCTCGAGTCGCGCCAGCGCGACGGCGTAGCGGTCTCCGGGCGACGGCGCGCGCCGCATCCGGTCCATCTTCGCCTTGCCACCGAGCCGATCGATGATCTCTTCCACCGGCGGTGCCCCGAGCTCGGGGACCCGCTCGCGCTCTGCGGCATAGAATTCCAACGCGTCGGAGTAGCGCCCCAGCGTGAACCCGGGCACGAGATCGCGAAACACCCCTGCTTCCCCGGCCGCGTCCGGCCGCGCCTGTCCCGCGAGCGCGAGGCCGAGACAATCGAGCACCTGGACCTGCGCAGTCTTGCGGGCGCGCGCCTGCTGCAGACGAGCAAGCCGGTCGTAGACGGCGGCGAGGGTGCGGGCATCGTCGAGCGCGTGGTGCTCGCGGCCCTTGTCGATGCCGAAGCGGTCGGCCAGCGCCTCGAGCTTCGCGCTGCCGTCGCTGATCAGCGCGCGGGCGACGGGGAGCGAATCGAAGAACCGCAGGCTCTCCACCCCCGGGAGGCCGCGCGCCAACCGCAACAGCACCGGCACGTCGAATTTTTGCGCGTTGTGCGCGAGCAGCACGTGGTCGCCGACGAACTCCCGGAACGCGGGCCACACCTCGGCGAACCGCGGGGCGTCCACGAGATCCGCCGCGGTGTAGCCGTGGACGTCGGTTGCGCGCTCGGAGATCGGTTGTCCCGGCTGGACGAGCGAATGGAACTCGTCGACGACGTTCCCGCGCACCACCCGCACTGCCCCGATCTCCACGACGTCGCAGCGTGCGCTGTCTTTGTCGGTCGTCTCAAAATCGAACGCGACGAATTCCGGAAACGGGTCGGAGAGCGAGCGCGTCTGCAGCAGCTGCAGCGCCTTGAAGACCTGGAGCGGGGACGCGTGGAGCACGAGGTCCCCCGCTCCCGGAACATCGCTGCGCAGCAGGTAGCGGACCCGCTGGACCATCTCGGACCGCACCAGGAGGCCGCGCACCCCGATTTCGGCTCCACCGAGTTCCGGGATCCAAACCGTCTGCTCCCGAGCGAGGGTGTCCTCCAGCGTCGCCGCGAGGGCGACCACATCCCGATCCTCCGCCGGGTCGCTGAGGTCGTCGGCATGCTCCTCGAGGGTGTTGCGCCACTGGCCCATGCGGGATCCGAGGATTTCCAGAATGAGCCCGGGCAGCGTCTCGTGCGTGCGGGCCAGCGCGCGGAGGTTCTCGACCTGATAAATGAAGCGCCACGCCAGGCGCCGATCCGGATCGCCTTGCGGTGACCGCCGAGCCACCTCGCGCACCGCCGCGAGAAAGTCGCTGCCTCCCGTGGCGCGGATCCGCTCCAGCAGCTGTTCGGGGAAGACGCGAACCGCGAGCGCCTCGGCGGCGAGCGGGTCGCCGTCCTCGCGGATCACGCGCAGCGACGCGAGGACCTGCGCGATGACCGGATCGTCGGTGAGCGAATGCCCGCGGGCGAGCCGGCAGGGGATGCCCGCCCGCACGAAGGCCTGCTCCAGCTCCTTGCCGATCTCGTGCACCCGGTACAAGACGCCGATCTCTCCCCAGGGAACACCGGCCGCGCGACTCGCCAGGACTTCGCCGACGATCCAGGCCGCTTCCGCCTGCTCCTCCGCGAACGCCCGCGCCACCACAGGAACCGGGACATCGCGCACCGCGACGATGTGCTTGCGGGGGAACAACGCCTGGTTGCGCTCGACCAGCCGCCGTGCGACGCCGAAGATCGCGCGCGAGCAGCGGTGGTTCTCGTCGAGCGCGATCGGCTCTGCGATGGCGAAGTCGGTCCGGAAATGGTCGAGCACGCGCGGGTCCGCACCGGTCCAGGAGAAAATCGATTGCTCGTCGTCACCCACCGCGAACACGCTGCGATGGGCGTCGACGAGGCGCTTGACGATGCGGTACTGCGGGGCATTGAGGTCCTGGAACTCGTCGACCAGGACGTGGTCCCACCGCTCGGCGATCTGTCGGGCCACGTCCGGCTCCGCGCTGAACAGCGCATCGGCGAGCAGGACCAGGTCGTCGAAGTCGACCAACCGTTTGGCCCGCAGCATCTCGATGTAACGATCGCACAGCGCCCGGACATCCGGCTCGAGCGGGGTTCCCTGCAGGCGATGACGGCCGAATTGATGCAACAGCCACAGGCGGCGCTTGAACACCGCCACGCCAAGCCGCCGCAACACGACCTCCTGCGTGTCTTCATCGGCGATCCCGAAGCCGCGTGGGACGCCGATGCGCTCGCCGTGCTCGCGCAACACCTCGGCACAGAGGGAGTGGATCGTGCCGCGGTGCACGCGGTCGCTCGACAATCCCAGCTCGCGATGCAGCCGCGCGGCGATTTCCTCCGCCGCCTTGTTGGTGAAGGTGATGGCGCAGATCCGCCCGGGATCGGCCCCAAAGCGTTCGACCAGCGCGCGCACCCGCTCGATGAGGCAGAACGTCTTCCCCGCACCGGGACCGGCGAGCACGAGGACGGGGCCGACCGGAGCTTCGATGGCGCACCGTTGCGGCTCGGTCGGCGTGGTGGGCGATGCAGGTATGCGTTGGGTGGTTTCGGTCATTGCCCTAGGAGGTTGCGAAGGGGAAGCTAAGTTGTCGCGGTGCCCTACGACATCATCCTCGCAGGACTCGGCGCCGTCGGCAGCTCGACCGCCTTCCACTTGAGCGGCCGCGGTCTCCGTGTCCTGGGCCTCGATCGTTTTCATGCGCCGCACACGATGGGCTCGAGCCACGGCGGCTCGCGTGTCATCCGCGAGACGGCGTTCGAACATCCGCGCTACGTGCCGCTCGCCCGGCGCGCCTATGAGCTCTGGCGGCGCCTCGAAGCGGCGACGCAGACGTCGCTGCTGCACGTGACCGGCGTTCTCTATGTCGGCCCGGAGGGCGACGGGATCGTCCCCGGCACACTAGCGAGCGCGCGTCAACACGGTATCAAGCACGAGGTGCTCGAGACCGCGACGCTCGCCCGCCGTTACCCCGCGCTGCAAGACCTGAGCGCGGCGATCGGCGTGTTCGAGCCGGGCGCCGGCTGGCTCGACCCCGAGGGCGCAGTGACCGCGGCTCTCCGCTACGCCACGGCACACGGCATCGAGCTGCGATTCGACGAGCCGGTGACACGGTGGGAGGCTGCGGGCGACGGTGTGCGCGTCACCACCACGCGCGGCACCTACGAAGCCAGGCGTTTGCTGCTCTCCGCCGGAGCCTGGATGCCGGGGCTGCTCGGTGCGGCCGGTCGCGGGCTCTCCGTCGAGCGCCAGGTGCAGCACTGGTTCGACCCGGTCTCCCCTGGCGGCGCGACCCTGCCGGTTTTCATTCGTCAGACGGCGGAGGCGGTGTTCTATGCGCTGCCGCCGGCGGCCCGGGCCGACGGAGCGATCAAGGTCGCGGTCCATCACGACGGCGCGCCGACGACACCGGAGACGGTGCAGCGCGAGGTCGGTCCCGAGGAGGTCGCGGCGACGCGCCGGCTGCTCGAGCGCTACGCCCCGGTGCTCGCCGGCGCGCATCGCGCCAGCGTGGTGTGCCTGTATACCAACTCGGCCGACGGGCACTTCGTCATCGACCGGCACCCCCAACACCCGTCGGTGGTCGTGGCGAGCCCCTGCTCAGGGTTCGGATTCAAGTTCGCGAGCGCCGTGGGGGAGATCCTCGCCGGGATGCTGCTGGACGAGGCCGCCCCTGCCCTGGACCTCGCTCCGTTCCGCATGGGGCGCCTCTCCCCGGGCGGCGGCTGAAGGCGGCTTCCGATTTCTGTGGAGCAGGTGCAACGGGCGCCTGAACGACGCAACGATTTCGCTGAACCATTTGAAACGTATCCGGGTATATTCGAGCCCTCAGAGCTTCTGTCTTGCGCAGATACGACGACAGTTGAGCGACCGTCGGAGCAGTGACGTTACTCACAATTAGTGCGGGCGGACGGCGGGGGGTGCCGTCGGCTCGGACCGTCAGAGAGCCCCCCGCTGGGAGGATGTCGACATGGTCGGGAAGCCCCGTAGCACCGCGATCGCTGCTCTCGCGCTGTTGGGAGCGCTCGCGTGCAATTCGAAGCCTTCACCGCAGCTCCAGGCGCGGATCGATTCGCTACAACAGGCGGCGAACGAGCGCGATCGGGTGGTGCAGGAGATGTCGCAGGATGCCCGCATGATCTCCGACATCTCCGCCGAGTTGGCGAAGGTGCAGGTCCACGGGAAGCTGAACGTGGCGAGCGAGTCGCCGGGACAGGCGTCCCGCGACAGCATCGTCGCCCGGGTGCGCTACATCGCGACCCGGCTCAACGCCAACGAGTCGCAGCTGCGCTCGAGCGAGCGCCGCATTCGCGGTCTGTCGTCCCTCTCGGACAGCCTGCGCAATACGTTGACGGCGACGATCGCGAACTACGACTCGGTCGTTGCGGCACAACGCACCCAGCTGGTGGCCTTCGCCTCCCAGCTCGATTCGTTGAAGGGCGAGAACACCGCCCTCGCCGCGTTGAACACGGCGCTGCGCGACACCGTCGGCGACCTGACGGTCCGCGAGAACACCGTGTATTACGTGATCGGGACCAAGGATGAGCTGAAGAACCGCGGCGTCATCGACGAGACCGGCGGCAGCCGCTTCCTCTTCATCCTGTGGAAGTCGGGCAAGTCGGTGGTACCGTCTCGGAATCTCGACCCGGGCGCCTTCACGGCAATCGATCGCCGTCAGGTGACCACGATTCCGCTGCCCGATTCGACCAAGACGTACCACATCGCCTCGCGCCAGGACCTCACGGCTCTCACGACGCAGCCGGACGGCGACGGCAACATCAAAGGCAGTATTCAGATCGCGTCGCCGGCGAAGTTCTGGGCCAGCTCCAAGTACCTGATCATCGTCGAGAGCTGAGCCGGTTGGTAGCCTGACCCGTCGAGCGGGCGGTGTCCCGATGTGGACGCCGCCCGCTCGGTGTATCTTCACGCCCGATGTCGCTCGCCCGCACCCTGCTGTTGCGCGCATCGCGCAGCCCCTGGCTCGCCGAACAGTTCCGCACGCGCGCCTTCGCCCGCCGCGCGGTGCGCAAGTTCATGCCGGGAGAATCACTCGGCGAGGCGCTCGATGCCGCGGCCGCGTTGGCCAAGGACAACCTGGGGACCGTGCTCACGCAGCTCGGCGAGCAGGTGCAGAACGCCGCCGAGGCAACTGCGGTGCGCGACCATTACCTCCAGGTGTTCGACCAGGTGCGCCAGCGATCGCTGCCGGCCCATGTCTCGGTCAAACTCACCCACCTTGGCCTGGACGTCAGCCGCGAAGCCTGCTCGCGCCACATGCTGGACCTCGCCGCCAAGGCGCGCGCCGACCGGACGTTCCTGTGGATCGACATGGAGGAGGCGCGCTACGTCGACGCGACGTTGGACATTTACCGCCGCGTGCGCGCCGATGGCCCGGGCATCGGCGTCTGTCTGCAGGCGTACCTGCGCCGCACGCCCCAGGACCTGACCGCGCTACTGCCGATTGGTCCGGCGGTCCGCCTCGTGAAAGGCGCCTACCGGGAGTCCCCGGAGATCGCGCTGCAGCGCAAGGATGAGATCGACGCGCAATACGCAACGCTCGCGAGTCAGTTGCTCGACGCCACGGCCGGCGGACGCGCCACCGTCGTCTTCGGCACGCACGACCTGGATCTGGTGGAGCGAATCGGCAAGGATGCGGTGAGCCGGAACGCGGCGACGCGCTACGAGGTGCACATGCTGTACGGCATCCGCACCGAAGACCAGCGCGCCCTCGCGCGCCGGGGGGTGAAGCTGCGGGTGCTCATCAGCTACGGCAGCCACTGGTTCGCCTGGTACATGCGGCGGCTCGCCGAGCGGCCCGCCAACATCTGGTTCGTGGTGCGCAGCGCGTTCTAGCGACTATCCGAACACCCGGCGCTTGAGCGCCCGGCCGATGAAGCGCAGCCGGTCCCGCCAGGGCAACCGCAGCAGATTCGTCTTCACCACCCCCGCCGTGAAGTAGGTACGCCGCGAATAGTCGATCGCCACGTCGACGAGGACCGCTCGCCCCGCGCCCGTGATCTCCCGGACGCGGCGCAACACGGCGGGGATGTCGCCATCGCGTTCGAGCGCGAGCGCCTCGACACCGAGCGCCGCGGCGATCCCGCCGGCGTCGTAATCGGCCAGCTCGCTCGCCGTCTTGCGGTTCAAGGCGGTCGCCTGAAACTGGGAGATCTGGGCCAGCTCGCGATCGCGCAGCACCAGCACGGCGACCCCCAGCCCTTCCTGCACGGCGGTCAACAACTCGAGTCCCGTCATCAGCAGCGCGCCGTCCCCCGCGAGCGCGACGACGGGGCAGTCGGGACGGGCCAGCCGGGCGCCGAGAGCGGCCGGGACCGCGTATCCCATGCAGGAGTAATCGACGGGTGCGAGAAACTTCCCCGGCCGCTCGAGCCGCAGGCATTCCATCGCGAGAAACGTCCCGTTGCCGCTGTCGGTCGTGAAGATGGTCTGCGGCCCGAACGTGTCCTGAATCGCGCGCAGCAGGCGTGCCGGCGTCACCCGCTCGCTTGGGTGCGACAGCCACTCCCGCCACACGCCCTCGTGACCGGCCGCGATCGCCCGGCGCAGCGCGGGATCGGACGGACGCTGCGTGACGAGCGGCAGCAGCCCGCCGATGAACGCCGCGGCGTCCGCCGTCACGGCCAGTTGCACCGGGTAATTGCGTCCCGGGACGTGGGGATCGATGTCGACGTGAATCAGTGGCCCGGGCAGCTCGAGGCCGTAACTCCCGGTGCCGACCTCGCTGAAACGGCATCCGACGGCGAGCGTCACGCTCCGGCCGCGCGCCACCTCACGCGCAAACGGCGGTGCCGCGGCACCGAAGCCGTTCCAGAGAAACAGGGGATGCCCCTCCGGGAACACTCCCTTCCCTTGAAAGGTCGTCGCCACCGGCGCCTCGAGCCGCTCGGCGAGCAGGACGAGCTCGCTGGCCGCACGCGCGGCGCCGAGACCGACATACAGAAGGGGACGCGCGCCGGCATCGTTCAAGAGCGCCGCTACGGCGGGAAGCGACGCTGCTCCGGTGGGTGGGGCGTACCTCGTCGGGGCTTGAAAGCTGCTCTCGGCGAGATCGTACTGATGCAGGTAGAGGTCGACGGGAACTTCCACCATCACCGGCCCCGGCGTCCCCGCACGCGCCAGTGCGCAGGCACGCCGGATCTCCGAGTACAGATCAACGCCCCGCTCGATGCGAAACGCCGCCTTGGTCACGGGTCGCGCTACCGCGAGCTGGTCGATGTCGTGCAGCTGGTAGGCCTTCGGAATGTCCTGCCGGATGCCGCAGCCAAGCACCAGCATTGGGATGTTGTCCATGAACGCCTCGGCGATCCCGGACAGCGCATGGGTCAGCCCGGCGCCCGGAACGACGTTCACGCAGGCGAGCCGGCCCGAGGCGCGCCAGTACCCATCGGCCATGAACGAGGCACTCTGCTCGTCGGTCACCAGCACCGGCCGCACCGCCTGGGACTCGGCGAGAGCATCGTACAGCTCGATATTGTGCGTGCCGGGAATGCCGAAGGTCAGCGAGATGCCCTCGTCTTCGAGAGCACGGACGACGATCGCGCCGCCGGTGAGTTTCACGATAACCAAAATGCGCTATCAGCTATCAGCTGTCAGCTATCAGCTAAAACAGGGCGTCTTGGCTGATAGCTGATAGCTGATAGCTGATAGCTTTATTTCTCAATGGCTCCCAGCGGATTCAACCTCTACGTCGTGCTCCTCGACCCGGCGGTCCTGAAACACAAGAAGTTCCGGGACGCCAACCCCGATCGCGATGCGCGCAAGCCGAGTGTCTACGTCGGCCGGACGGGATTGTCACCGCAGGCACGGTTCGCGAAACACAAGCAAGGAGTCAAGGCGAACAGCTACGTGCGCCGCTACGGAATCCGTCTACTGCCCCACCTCTACCGACGCTTCACGAACATGCCGCGGGCGGACGCGGACCGCATGGAGTCCCGGCTGGCGCAGACGTTGCGGCGCCACGGCTACGCGGTGTGGCAGAAGTGACTCCTACCGCCGACCTCGTGGTCGCGAGCGACCGGATCATCACGCCGGACGGCGAGCGTCCCGGCGCGGTGGTCGTGTCGAACGGCACTATCACCGGCATCGTGCCGCGTGAGGCAGCGCCTGCGGCACACAACGCATTCGACGCGGGCACCGCGGCGCTACTCCCCGGCATCGTCGATACCCACGTCCATTTGAACGAGCCCGGACGCACTGACTGGGAGGGATTCGCGACCGGGACTCGCGCCGCGGCGGCCGGCGGCGTGACCACGATCGTGGACATGCCGCTGAACAGCGTCCCGGTGACCACGAACGTCGTCGCACTGCGTCAGAAGGCGGCGGCGGCGCACGGCGTGGCGCTGGTCGATTACGGCTTCTGGGGCGGCGTCGTCCCGGGCAATGCCGCCGACCTCGCACCGCTGCTCGACGCCGGCGCCCTGGGGTTCAAGGTCTTCCTCGTGCCGAGCGGGATCGACGAATTCCCGATGACCGGCTCCGCGGAGCTCACCGAAGCCATGACGCGGATCGCGGAGCACGACGCCGTGCTGCTGGTGCACGCCGAGGCGCCCGAGGTGATCGAGCAGGCAACGAGAGACGCGAGCGGCGATCCGCGCCGCTACGCGACGTGGCTGGCGTCGCGTCCCGTCGCCGCGGAGCTCGAGGGCATAGAGCGCGTGCTCGAGCTGTCGGCCCGGACCGGGTGCCGGGTGCACATCGTGCACCTCGCCTGTGTCGACGGCATCGCGCGCCTCAAGGCCGCGCGGCGGAGCGGCGTCCGGGTGACGGTCGAAACGTGCCCGCACTACCTCTCATTCGCCGCGGAGGACGTCGCGGACGGAGCGACCGCCTTCAAGTGCGCCCCGCCGATTCGCGAGCGCGCCCACCGCGACGGGTTATGGCACGGTTTGGAGCATGGCGACATCGACCTCGTCGCGAGCGATCACTCCCCGTCCCCACCTGCCCTCAAGTGTCTCGACAGCGGGAACTTCATGACCGCCTGGGGCGGGATCGCCTCGCTCGAGATCGCGCTGGCCGCTGTTTGGACGGGGGCGCGGGAGCGCGGGCGATCGTTGCTGGACGTCGCTCGCTGGATGTCGCGCCACCCCGCACTGCTGGCGGGACTCACCCGCAAGGGTCGCATCGCCGCAGGGTGCGACGCCGATCTCGTGGTGTTCGATCCGGACCGCGGCTGGACGGTGGATCCGCAGACCCTGCGCCAGCGCCACCCCGTCACGCCGTACGCAGGCCTGGCGCTCCGGGGCCGGGTGTTGCGAACATTTGTGCGCGGAATGTGCGTCTACGACGGTGCTCGCTGCGTCGAGCCCGCCCGCGGGCGGTGGCTGGTGCGGGAGCGCCGCTGATTCAGTCCTTGCGGCGGCGCTCGCGGCCGGAGCGCCGCTCCTCGCCACTGCGCCGGGGGCTGAGTGAACGACGGTCTTTCTCGGCGCGTCGCTCAGTGGAGGTACGGCCCCAGATGTTGCGACGCTCTTTCCAGCGGCGGCGGTCGAACACCTTGCGGCGATCGGTGCCTTTGCGTCGCTGCGCTTTGCGCTTTTCCGTCGTCATGCGGCCTCGGGCTCGTGCTGCAATACAAAATGCGCGCCAGAGGACCGTTCGCGCCAGCCTTGGAGGTGTGCTGTGCGTCCGGGTCTGATCGATTTGGCGTCCGCGAATGTCGGAGGGCGTGCCCTCGTCGCCTCCGATGAATTCTTCGCACCGAAATCGAATCTCCTCAAACCGGGGCGCGGAGTGTTCCTCGAGGGCAAGTACACGAGTCGTGGGAAGTGGATGGACGGCTGGGAAACACGGCGGCGCCGCACGCCCGGGTTCGACTGGTGCATCATTCAGCTCGGCATCCCCGGCGTGATTCGCGCCGTGATCGTCGACACGCACCACTTCAAGGGCAATCACCCCGAAGCGTGTTCGCTCACCGCCGCTGCGCTCACGACGGTTCCCAAATCGACTGTGCTGAAACGTGCGGCCGAGCAGTGGCCCGAGATCCTGGCACGCAGTCCACTCGGTCCCGACCGCGAAAACGAAATCGTCGTGGCGGGAGACACCACCGCCACGCACGTGCGGCTCCACATCTACCCCGACGGCGGCGTGGCCCGGTTCCGGGTGTGGGGCGAGGCTCGGCCCGACTGGACGCGGCTGCGCCGCCGTCCCGGACCGATCGACCTCGCCGCGGTGCAGCACGGCGGCGTGCCGCTCGCGGCCAGCGACGAGTTCTTCAGCGAGCCGATCAACCTGCTCTTGCCTGGCCCCTCGGTGAACATGGGAGACGGGTGGGAGACGCGACGCCGTCGCGGACCCGGGCACGACTGGGTGGTCCTGCGACTGGGCGCGCGCGGCACCGTGTCGGAGGTCGTGGTGGACACGGCGCATTTCAAGGGCAACTTCCCCGAGAGTTGCCGCCTCGAGGGATGCGACGCCCCCGACCTCGCGCCCGCCGCCGTTCCGGACGAGCGCGCACCCTGGCGCGAGCTCGTGCCGCGCACGAACCTGCGCGCCGACCGGGTCCATCGCTTCAGGGCGGTCGGCCGCTCGGGGCCGGTGACCCACGTCCGGTTCAGCATCTTTCCCGACGGCGGAGTGGCCCGGCTCCGCGTGCTCGGGAGACCGGTGTGACGGTCGCGGCGTACATCAATGGCCTGCCGGTCGAGGCGGCGCGAACGGCGCTGGCCCGCTGCTGCGCGTCGCACCAATGGGTGCAACGGATGCTCGCAGTCCGGCCCTACGCGAGTGATGCGCAGCTGTATCAGGCCGCGGACCGTGCCTGGTGGGCGCTCGACCGCGGCGACTGGCTCGAGGCGTTCGCGGCACACCCGCGGATCGGGCAGCGATCGACCGACGCGTGGTCGAGCGGCGAGCAGAGCGGCGTGACGGGCGCCGGGGCCGATCTCCAGCTGGCGCTGCGGGAGGAGAATGGCGCCGACGAGCGGCGCTTCGGCCACGTGTATCTCGTT
>DASTHG010000039.1:0-7685 GCA_035718325.1 Gemmatimonadales bacterium
CGCCCTCGACGTGGGGCATGACGTAATAGAGGAAGTCGTCGGCCTGCCCCGAGTCGTAGAGCGGCAGGATGTGCGGGTGGCGCAAGTTCGCGGTAGTGGTGATCTCGCGCAGGAAGCGCTCGTGGCCGAGCGACGCGGCCAGCTCGGGTCTCAAGACCTTGATGGCGACTCGGCGGCCGTGGCGCAGGTCCTGCGCGAGATACACGGTGGCCATGCCGCCCTGCCCCAGCTCGCGCTCGAGGCGATAGCGGTCGGCGAGAGCTGCAGCGAGCCGGTCGTTCATCGAGACGCCTCACCACGCCCAGGCGCTGAATTCTGGCGCCGCACTTCCTCAGGCCAGTTCATGATGAACACCATCTGTGTGAGCACGCCCTGGTTCACCATTATGAACCGAGAGCCGTCGGGCGCAACGTCCCAATTGGCATGCGGCGAGGCCGGCTCGTAATGGGAGATATCGAACAACGGCGTGCGAGCGATCACCGTGAAGTCGGTGCCGGCCACGACACTCGCGGCAATGAGCATCGGCAGCCCCTCACGTTCCCCCTCGTAATAGAGTGTCCGCCCGTCTGGACTCCACCGTGGCTCGATGCCGGTGCCCTGCGAGACGGCCACTTTGGCCCCACCTTCTGGATACTGGCGCACGTAGACTTGCGCTCTGCCCGCCTCGTCGCTCGTGTACGCGAGCCAGCGGCCGTTGGGTGACAGGGTAGCCGCCTCTTCAGTATAGGGCGTGGCGAGAAGCGGTTTCATCGTGTGCGGGGAGTCGGCTGACAGCGTCACCAGGTCGAACTGGCCATTGGAGCCGATCGCGGCGCCGAGAATCGTGCCATTCGGCGTCAACTCCAACGCCTGTGCGGCATCACCGGTGAAGACCGAGTCGGCGGGTCCGCCCCCGTCGGCCCTCCGCCGCCAGGTGCCACCGGCGTGGTCGTAATAGATCCAGCGACCATCTCGCGACCACACCGGATCGTGGCCGTCTTTCTCGAACGACAGCCGCGACAGTGTGCCCTGTCGCAGATCATAGGTCCACACATCTCTGGCGCCATCCTGGATGAAATCGAACGCCAGACGCCGGCCGTCCGGTGAGAATCGCGGGCTGTGGAATCGGTGGCCCTCGGCCACGACCTGCTGGCGCCCCGTGCGATCGAGCATCACGAGACTGAACGGCTGCTCGGGCTGGTAGACCAGTGTGCCGGACGCAGAGACCGCCGCCTGAGCACCTCCACCGATCGCCTGGCGCACCCGCTCGGCCAGCGTCACCGCAGAACCGGTGACCCGCACGTGGCGCGCGTCGAACGCGATCGCCTCGAGTGCGCCATTTGGCTCCCCATAGACCAGGTATCCGTTGGCATACCACGCTTGGTTGACGTCGGTATCGAGCACATTCACCCGCCGGCCGTTTCGTGTGTCCACAGCGACGAGCCGCCCGGTGACGTTCGAGCCGGTCGACGCGGTGACGAGGACGACCTGGCTGCCTGGAAGCACAGTTTGTACAAAGAGGTTGCGTTCCCCGGCGGTGGAATCGGGTCGCGCCAACAGAGCCACGCTGCCATTGAGTCCGATACGTTCGAGCCTGCCGTCGCTCGCGGTTCCTACGAGGGAAGAGTCGCTAAGCCAGTCGATCACGGAAAGCGACTGCACCCCCGCTCCGAGAGCAATCGGCGGTGCGCCGGTGAAGGGGAGGCGGACAATCTGGATCTTACCGTTCGCGGTGAACGCCAGTCGGGTGCCGTCGGGGGAGAACGTCGGGTACCCGCCGCCCTCTGTTCCCGGAACGGGACGGAAGTCGTCGAGCTGATCCAGGCGGCGTTCGTACAATTGGAACGTTGATCCTCCGCGCGCGGCATATACCAGCGTGCCGCCGTCGGGGGAAAGCGCGAGGGTATTCTGGGGCGTGCCGGTGAGGCTGTGCAGGGCATCCACCGACACGCGGAACCGTGCCACGATCGGCGCTGCCGCACGTGAACCCGGCAGCAGCCGGCCGAGACCAACGCCTCCCAGGAGGAGCACGGCCGCCGCTGCCCACGGGCGCCAGTCGAATCGCGGTCGCGGGGTCACGCCTCCTTTTTTAACGAGCGCGGCGAATGACGGATCTGTCAAAGCATCCGCGAACGCCTTGGCGGTTTCGAACCGGTCGGCCGGCAGCTTTTCCAGCGCCTTTGCGAGCGCCGCCGCGACGTTCGGCGGCACGCTCTTGCGCAGATTCGTGACCGCTGCCACCGGCTCGGCGATGATCTTCATGATGACCTGCTGCGCCGATCCGCCGAGGTGCGGTGGCTGCCCGGTCAGCATCTCGTACAGCACGCTCGCCAGCGAGTACACGTCGCTGCGCGCCGTGATCTCCTTCTCCGCCGTCGCCTGCTCGGGACTCATGTAGTGCGGGGTCCCGAGCGACAACCCGGTTTCCGTCATCCGCCCGCCCGCCGCGGCCGAGACCGCCAGGGCGATTCCGAAGTCCGCCACCATCGGCCGGCCGTCGTGCAGCAGAATATTCTCCGGCTTGATGTCGCGATGGATCACGCCGTGGCGATGCGCGTAATCGAGCGCGTCGGCCACTTCGGTCGTGATCTTCACTGCTTCGTCGATGCCCAGCTGATGCTCACGATCGAGCTTGTTCCGAAGCGTCTCCCCTTCGATATAGGGCATCACGTAGTAGAGGAAGTCATCCGACCGTCCGTCCGCCTGACCGCCCGTCCGCCCGCTGTCGAACAGCGGCAGGATATGGGGGTGCTGTAGCTGCGCGGTGGTGGTGATCTCCTGCACGAAGCGGTCGGCCCCCAGTACGGCGGCGAGCTCGGGCTTCAGGACCTTGATCGCGACCTGGCGGTGGTGCTTCAGGTCCTGCGCGAGGTAGACGGTGGCCATGCCGCCCTGCCCCAGCTCGCGCTCGAGGCGGTAGCGGTCGGCGAGGCTTGCCGTGAGGCGCTCGATCACTCGAGATGCATCCGGCGCAGCAAATCGTGATAGCGCGGATCGCCGCGGAGCGGGTCGAATGCCGGCCAGTACTTGATGAATGGCAGGAACGTGCTCGACCGGACGCGGTAACTGGTCTCGAGCGCAGCAAAGGCACGGTCCAGATCACCCACGGCAGCCCAGGCCATCGCGTCCTGGTCGGCGTCCCCGACCAGCCGACCCTCGCCGCGCGCGGAATCGGCCCGCGCCTCGATGCGCAGCGCCGTGTCGCGCGCTTCGCGCTCACGCCCCGCCGCCGCGAGCGCCATGACCCGATGCCAGGGGATGGGCCCCGCCGCTGCCAGCGCCGAGTCGCCGTGACCGAGGCCGAGGTGGCCGTAGAAGCGCAGCGACCATTCGGGGACCCGGGCGCTCCAGCGCAGCAGGTCGTCGTAGCGTCGCGACGCCACCAGCGTCGTCATGATGAACCAGCCCAGACCGGGGTTGAGCGAATCGATGGCCCATGCAGCCTGAAGCTGCCGCCACGCCTCGTCGGCGCGTCCGGTTGCCAACAGCACCTGGCTGAGCTGCGTCAGCGATTGGACGCTGTGCGGGTTCGCCGCGACCGCGCGGCGCGCCAGACGCTCCGCCGCGTTCCAGTCGAAGTCCAGCGTCATGGACGCGTACGAAAGCGAGCTGAGCGCGAGGTCCGAGGTCGAGTCCAGGGCCAGCGCGCGGTTCGCGGCGCGCCGACCCAGCTCCGCGACGACGCCGTTGGGCATCACCCCGTCCGCCCAGCCCCAGTAGAACGCTTCGGCCGCGAGGGCATCGACGAAGGTCGAATCACGCTCGAACGCGGCCCGGAAGAACGCGATCCCCATCACCACGTCGAGCCGGTTGCCCCTGATGCCGCGCTCGATCAGATAATTGCCGCGCCGGTAGAGATCCACCGCCTGGGCGTCGCGCGTGGGGACGCGCGTCAAGGCGGCGCTCTCTTCCGGGGCGAGCCGGCCGGCGACCGCGTGCGCGATGGCGAGCGCCACGCTGTTGGAGATGGCCCACGGATCGGCGGACGTGGTATCCACGATGTCGGAGGTGACGGTGCTGCCGTCGGCGGTACGGACCAGCTCGTAGCTCACGCGCATGCGGGAAGTGCCCGGCCTCACGCTGCCGGTCACGAGATAGGCGACGTGCAGGTCGCGGCCGGCCGACCGGGCGTCCGTGATTCGCATCCCGCGGAAGCGCCGCACCTCGTACCGCGACTTGACGTCGAGCCGCTGCACGTGCTGCAGCCGGACGATGACCTCGTCGGTCAGTCCGTCCGACAAATAGGCGTCCGCGCTGTCGCGCGAGAGGTTGTCGAAGTACAGCACCGCGACGCTATTGGGCGCCGGCACCGCGGCGACGCGGCCGGCGCGCGTACACGGCGGCGGCGAGCCGTCGGGGCACTGGGCGTGGAGCGAGTTCGTTGGAAGGACGATGACGCTCGCCGTGAGCAGCGCCAACCGTCGAACAGTGATCATGGAGCCCGGACCGTGAACAGCTCCGAGTCGTTGATATAGAGGGTGTAGGCGTACGTGCGGGGGTCGTCGGCCAGCCTGACGCCGAGCAGCGGCGCGGGCCGCCAATCACGGGGCCATTCAAAGTCGACGAGCGGAGTCCGCTTTCCGGTCGCAACGTCAATCCGGACGAGGTGGAGGTCACCTGCCTGCCCTTCCTGGGCCCAGATCGACTTCCCGTCCGGGCTCCAGCGAATCGAGAGGAGGCCTCGCGTGTCGGGGCCTGGCCGGTCCGCGCCCCCATCCAGCGGACGGATCCACATCTGACCCGATCGCCAGTACGCGACCGCCCGGCCATCGGGGCGGACCCGGGCAAAGATCACACTGTCAGGAGTCAGTGGCTCGAGCGAACCGCCTTCCATGGGGCTGCGGTAGCAACGGGGGGCCTTGCCGGGACCGCTGCCGCAGAGGACCAACGACCGGCCGTCCGGAAAGAAGTCCACGAACCAGATCGTCTCCAGTCCAGGCCACTTGAGGTCTGTGGTTTCGCCCGGACCGAGCGGGTAGAGACGGTGCTGCGGAGGTACGGTCGGCACGTCCCCAAGCATCCAATGATGGTCTGGCGAGATGCTCGTCGCGCCCCCCTCACCGATCCGGACGACCGGGGAACCGTCAGTCTTCCGGAGCATCGCGGCGTAGCGGCTACCCGCTTCGAGGGACTGGTCGGTGAACGCGAGCAGTGTCCCGTCGCCGCTCAAGTCGGTGGAGATCGAATTGCCGAGCCACGAAACGTCCTTCACGCCGGTCGCGCCAGCCGTGTGCAGGAACATTCTCGTCTGGGTCTGGTCGCGCGTGACGAGCCAGCTCCCGTCTTGCGCTGCGTCCTGCAACGTCAGTGTTCCCGGGCCCGGAAGGGCGATGCTCACGGGGTGGCCCGGACCGGCGCGGTACACCTGGAGCAAGTCGCTGCCGGCCGCCCCGGAGAAGACCACCGTCCCGCCGCGCTCCCAGGCCAGGCCCTCGAGGGCCGCGAACTCCGGTGCGATCGGAGTCGCTGTCCCGCTGGTGTCCACGACCATCACGGTTCCGCGATCGTCCCCACGCGTGTAGGTGTGATCGAAGAACGCAACTCTGTCCCCCGCCGGCGAGACCCTGATGTCACTGACGTATCCGTTCACGGAACTGCGGTAGAGCACCCGACCCGGCGGGTACTCGAGATGGACCCGGCCGTCATCGCCCAGGCGGGTAATCGCGAGACGAGCGCCGTCCGGCGACCAGTCGGCTTCGTTGACGTCCGCCACGACCTCGCGCGGTGATCCTCCGCCCAATGGCATCCGGGCGAGCGTGCCCCGGAAGATGCGATGACTGAGGTTGCGTGCCCCCACCAGCACCGCCAGCTCGCCGGTTGATGAAACCGCCAGCAGATGAGTGGAGTCGGGCCCGATCGATTGGGGCTCGGGGTAGTCGGGGCGGATGACGTAGAGCCGCGGTGTGGTCCCGCGCTCCGCCGCGCTGTAGACGATGGTCCTGCCGTCGGGCGCCCACCGGGCATTGTAGATCGTCTGCTTGGCGTACGTGCGCTGCTGGAAGTTCATCGTTGCCTGGGCTGGTCCTCTTTCGCGCGCGCGTCCGAGGAGGAAAGCCGCGGTGGCGATCACGGCGATCCCCATCGTGATCCAGCTGCGCGGGTCCGTGTGCCAGGGACGGCCTCCCGGAACGGCAGCGACACTCGTGACGCTCGCACCAAAGGCGGGGTTCCGCAGCGCTTCGGCGAAGGCCCTGGCGCTCGCAAACCGGTCCGCGGGGAGTTTCTCCAGGGCTTCGGTGAGTGCCGCCGCCACGTTGCGTGGCACGCTCTTGCGGACTGCCGTCACCGGCTGCACGGACTCGGTGACGATCTTCATGATGATCTGTTGCGCCGTGGAGCCCACGTGCGGCGGGTTGCCCGTCAACATCTCATACAGCACACAGCCCAGCGAGTAAATGTCCGAGCGCCCGGTGATGTCCTTTTCAGCGGTCGCTTGCTCGGGACTCATATAGTGCGGCGTCCCGAGCGAGAGCCCCGTCTCCGTCATGCGCCCGCCCGCCGCTGCGCTCACCGCCAGCGCGATGCCGAAGTCCGCCACCATCGGCCGGCCGTCGTGCAGCAGGATGTTCTCCGGCTTGATGTCGCGGTGGATCACCTGGTGGCGGTGGGCGTAGTCCAGCGCGTCCGCCACTTCGGTCGTGATCTTCACGGCCTCCTCGATGCCGAGCTGGTGCTCGCGATCGAGCTTGGTGCGCAGCGTCTCGCCCTCGATGTACGGCATCACGTAAAAGAGGAAGCCGTCGGCCGTGCCCGAGTCGAAGAGAGGCAGGATGTGGGGATGCTGCAGCGCGGCGGTGGTCTTGATCTCCTGGACGAACCGGTCGGCGCCCAGCACCGCGGCGAGCTCGGGCTTCAGGACCTTGATGGCGACCTGGCGGTCGTGCTTCAAGTCCTGAGCGAGATAGACGGTGGCCATCCCGCCCTGGCCGAGCTGCCGCTCGAGGCGGTAGCGGTCGGCGAGCGCGGTCGACAGGCGCGACGACGCGTCCGGCAATGAAGCTCCGATCGGTGTGGGGTGCGTGCTGCGAGGGCGAAACGAAGATACGAGAAAAGCAGGTCCTTCGCTGCGCGCAGAGCCTTCCCTGAGTGCAGCGAAGGGATGAAAAGCGCGCTTGCCGCGACCTTGAGCGCCGATGTCTGTCTGACTGCATTGGTGGGCACGTCGATAGCCATGGGGAGTGACCTACGCCGCCTTCACCTCCTGCGACGCCTCACCGGCGCTGATACTTTATGGACATGACCACACCCGATCGCACCTACGACGCCATCGTCATCGGCTCCGGGATTTCCGGCGGCTGGGCCGCGAAGGAGCTGTGCGAACTCGGCTTGAAGACCCTCGTGCTCGAGCGCGGCCGCGACGTGCAGCACATCAAGGATTACCCCACGGCAAACCTGGCCCCGTGGGAGCTGCCGCACCGGGGCTACAACCCGCGCAAGCTGATCGACGACAATCCGCTCATCAGTAAGGCGGCCGGCTACGGCGAAGCCACCGCACATTTCTTCGTGAAGGACGCCGACCACCCCTACGTGCAGGAGAAGCCCTTCGACTGGATCCGCGGCTACCAGGTCGGCGGGAAGTCGCTCATCTGGGGCCGAGCGACGCAGCGCTGGAGCAAGTACGAGTTCGTCGCCCCAGAGAAGCTCGGCTACGGGATGAACTGGCCGATCACCTACGACGACATCGCGCCGTGGTACTCGCACGTGGA
>DASTHG010000040.1:0-9733 GCA_035718325.1 Gemmatimonadales bacterium
ATAGCCGATAGCTGATAGCTGATAGCTGATAGCTGATAGCGCAGTTCACGTAAACAGATTCGGCCCGGCGCCCGGTCCCGGCTTTCCCAGTCCCGGATTCTTCGGCTCGGAGCGGGCCCGCGTGTATCCTAGATCCTCGGAGCGTGAAATGCGGCGCGCCGCCACCAGGCCCTCGAGCACCAGCTCGCAGGCGGCCACGATGTGCGCCGGATCCTTCTTGCCGGCGAGCCCCACCCGGTCGACCAGGTCGAGCAGGCCGGGCACGACGCTGAATCCCTTGAGCAGCGTTTCGGAGCGCTCGTCGGGGGAGATCTTGAGGGCGCCGCCCTCGTCGAACCAGTGCACGATATCGTCCACGTTGGCGCCGCCGACCCGCGCCTCGAACGTCTCGCCCGCCGCGCGCTTGACGAGATCCTTGGCGACGGTGTCGGCGCCCTGCAGCTCGCCCTCGTACTCGAGCTCGAGCTTCCCCGTAATCGCCGGCAGTGCGGCGTAGACGTCAGACACGCGCGGCACGACCGTCTTTTCCTTGGTCACGATGCCGCGCCGCTCCGCGCTGGACACGACGTTCTCGAGCGTGCTGATCGGCAGGCGCTGTGACACACCGCTCTTCTTGTCGACGCGCTTGTCGGTGCGCGCCTCGAACGCAATGCGCTCGACCAGCTCGGCGATGAAGTCGGGAACCCGGATCGGCCGCGTGTCGCGCGCGATCCACGCCTCCTGCTGGGTGATCGCGGCGCCCAGCGCGACGGTGTGCGGATAGTGCGTGGCGATCTCCGAGCCGATGCGATCTTTCAACGGCGTGATGATCTTGCCGCGCGCCGTGTAGTCCTCGGGGTTCGCGGTGAAGACGAGGGCGACGTCGAGGTTGAGCCGCACCGGATACCCCTTCAGCTGCACATCGCCTTCCTGCATGATGTTGAACAGGCCCACCTGGATCTTCCCGGCGAGGTCGGGGAGCTCGTTGATCGCGAAGATGCCCCGGTTGGCCCGCGGCAGGAGTCCGTAGTGCATCGTGAGCTCGTCCGACAAGAGGTGCCCGCCGCGCGCGGCCTTGATCGGATCGACGTCGCCGATGATGTCGGCGATCGTGACGTCGGGGGTCGCGAGCTTCTCGACGAACCGCGCCTCGCGCGGTACCCAGGCGATCGGCGTCCGGTCGCCGTGCTCTTCCACCAGCTGGCGGCCGTACTTCGAGATCGGCGCGAACGGCGCGTCGTTCACCTCGCTGCCGGCGAGGATCGGGATCTCTTCGTCGAGCAAGCTCACGAGCTGGCGCACGATGCGGCTCTTCGCCTGGCCGCGCAGTCCCAGCAGAATGAAGTTGTGGCGCGACAGGATCGCGTTCACGAGCTGCGGCACGACGGTCTCTTCGTAGCCGACGATGCCCGGGAAGAGGGGGCTGCCGTTCTCCAGGAGGCAGATCAGGTTTGCGCGCAGCTCGTCTTTGACGGTGCGCGCGATGCGGCTGGGCGCGGACCACTCGGTCTGGTGCAGCTCGCCGAGCGTCGCGGGTTTGGCAATACTCATGGCCGGACGTTAACCCGCGCGCTCTCGCGGTGTAAAGAGCCGGGCTGCCGCGATGCCCCACGCTCTGAGGTCGAGACTCGCCGAGTGGTCGCCGCTCACGGTGAGCGCGTCGCCGTTCATCTCCACGAGATTGGTGCGCCGCGCGAGCTGAAAGCCGTAGGCGGCGGGCCAGATCCCCACGCTTCGCGCCGCGCCCCGGATGTCGAGCAGCTTGATGATCGCGCCGTCGCCGTCATCGGCCGGCTTTGCCCCGACGACGAGGACGCTGCGATCGGGAATCGACAGCGCGCTGTCCTTCGAGATCAGTGGGCCCGCCGTGGCATTGCTGTACGGCGCGCTCACGTACAGCGGGTCGCTCGCCCCCCAGCCGCGCCGCACCGGCTCCGCGGGATCTCCCGGCGCGAGCAGCGACACCCGGTAGCGGAACACCACCTCGCCCGATTGGCTCGCCGCGTAGTTCGTGTGCCAGTAGTTGTTCATCACGTACGAGAACAGCGTGCCGTCGGGAACCAGACCGCGCCGCCAGGCGCCGCGCACCACGTCGTTCAGAGTGAAGAGCGGGGCGTCCGGGGCGCTCCACAGCACGCCGTCGGCGGCATCGTGCAGCCACACCCAATGCGCGTGGCAATACCAGTCGCGGCAGCTTCCCGGTTGTTGATCTTTGTCCACCGTCATGCGCCCGCATGGGACTTCGACTTCCACCGTCGGCTGTATCAAGGCGAACGGGAACGCGGCGTACACCGCCTCCTTGTCGAGCAGCGCCGTCTTGGTGATGCGGTTCTCGATGTCGACCCACGGCAGCTCATCGTAGAGGGTCACCGACGAGGCGACGCTCGCGCAGCCGCGCAGCGCCCGCGTGACGTCGAGCCGGACCCCGATGCCCGGCAGCCGCGTGCGCCGCGACGCCGAGCGGGTGGCGCCGGCGAGATCGAGGCCGGGAGGCGTGCGCAGCGTGTCGCGGTCGGGGCTCGTCCACAGCGCGCTCCGCTCCCCGCCTGCGACGTGCAGTAATTGATTGAGCCCCGACCAGGTCGACGCCTTGACCCGCTCCTTCGCGTCGGGCCCGACGAGTGATGCGATCGCTCCGGTTGCCGGATCGAGGCGCACGCGAAACCCGCCCGCCGATGCTTCAAGGGCGTCTCCTTCGTCGGTGGCCGGCGCCGGAGCGCGGGGCTTCGCGGCCAGGGCGAGGTAGCCCAGGGCCGGGACGTCGCGCACCAGGACGAGGGCGTCGCCGTCCGGGAGATCGACCGCGGGCAGAGCCTGATCAGCGAACGACAAGGCCACTCCGGCGCCGCCGCGAACGCGCACTACCTCCGTCCGCGACCAGTTGGCACCGTTGAAGACGACGCGGCCCGGTCCCGTCGCCGTCCGCCCGCCGATTCGTGTGAGGGCGGCACCGAGCTCGGCCCTCGCAGCCGCGGCCGCACCTTCCACGTAACGCCGCTTGTAGGCCCATTGCTCGACGGTCTGCCGCGAGTCCGGGTCGGAGACGCTTTCCGCCGCCCCCCAGGTGTGCTCGCCGAAGAGCAGCAGATCGCGCCACATCTGGCGCCGCGCCTCGGCGCGGGCCGCGATCCGATCCGCGCGGGCGTCGTCCCCCGGCTCGACGCGATCGTCCCACAAGGCCGCGAGCTCGGCGGCCCGGGCCATGAGTTGGGCGGCCCGGAACTGCGCCAGCTCCGTCGCCGTCGACGCCGCGCCGTCCTCCCAATAGAGGCCGCTGTCGCCACGGCGCACCGGGATCTGCAGCGTGTATTTCCGCTCGACCTCACGAAAGAAGTCTTCCGCGCGGGCGCTGACGATGCGCGGAAAGGCGTAGCGCCGGGTGTAGCGCTCGAGGTTCGCCACCATTCCTTCGTCGACTGGAGCGTTGTCCCATTGCGCGCCATAGAGCAGCGCGACGTCGTAGGGCCATGCGGGCGACAGAAACGCCGGGTTCGAGAGCAGCCAGTCGGAGAGGCGGTGTCCCATTTCATCGGGGCCGCGGTCGAACCCGAAGCGCAGCCCGTCGCCATAGTGATAGTTCCGCCAGTGCAGCACCCGGCTCCCGTCGGGTCCTTCCCACCAGTAGAGCTGCGGATACGCCGTCCAGTCGCCGGAGAGCCCGTGCGCGGCCGCCTCGTCGCCCGGGAGCAGGGGCAACGCCCGCTCCGGGTTGGGACCGCTCGCCAGATAGCGCACGCCGCTCGCGGCGAGGAGCATCGGGAAGGTGAGCGCCTGGCCCGGGACATCGGTGATCTGGGCCGACACATAGGCCAGACCGCGATCCCGCGCCAACAATCCGGCGGGCCAAACCATGCGCGCCGCGGTCTCGTGATCGAGCAGGCCGGTAAGGAGGTTCGCGAACAGCGCCGGGAAGCCGATCTTGCCGTCGCGGATCGCCTGCAACAGGGCCTCAGCGTCGGCGCGGCCTCGGTTCTCGACGTACGAAATCACCTGCAGCGCGCACTCGGCGGTCCAGCGGAAGTCGGGGTGGTTGGCGAGTCGCGCGATCGCGGCGTCGAGGTTCTGCCGGTGAATCTCGAGGCAGCGTTCCTGCAGGTCGGTGTAGCCGACATCGGTGTGATTGCAGGCGACCCAGTAGAGCGTCCACCGCTTGGGCGGCACCAGCCGCACGCGGCGGCGCCCGACCCCTTCTTTTCCCACTTCGACGTCGATTTGGAAGTCAGCGGGGCTCGACAACGGCACCCAGACTTCGCCGCGCAGCGCGGTGCCGTCGGGGTTGGGGAGCAGGCCGGCCGTGCCCACCAGGGCCCCGTGGCGGTCGGTGACGCGCGCTCGGGCGGCCGGCGCGGCGAGTCCCGTGACGGTGACCCGGACGAGATTCTGCCGTCCATCCGGTTGTTGATAGAGGGCGCTGGGACGGGCCTCGATCAGGGGTTTCGGCGCCGTCGACCCCGAGCGCCCGGCGCGGTGTCCCAGCAATGCAGTTGCGGCGGCGAGACGGCCCAGAAAGCTGCGACGATCGGTCATGTGGGGAACTGCTGTCCGATCCGGGGTAGTGGTGGCTGGTGGCGGACCCGCGGGAATATACCCCGCAACGAACGGTCCTTGACTGTGGGGTTGCTCGGGGTACTTTTGCCGCCGATTGCAGGCCCGTCAACCGCTTACCGACCTCCTAGGAGAGAGCATGAAGCGTCTCGTTATCGCGCTGGCGTTGGTCGCCGCCGTTGGCGCTTGTAAGAAGGCCGAGCAGACCCCCGCAGCGGGAGCGGCCGACAGCAGCAAAATGATGATGTCGGACACGACGAAGGCGATGGCGGCGGATTCGTCGAAGATGATGATGTCCGATACCTCGAAGCACATGATGGGCGATACGAGCAAGGCGACGAAGAAGAAGCCGTAAGGGTGGTTCGCCGCATCGTTTGCACGAGGCCCGGGTAATCACCCGGGCTTTTCGTTTCCCATCAGCCAGCGCACCGTGCGCCCGATCCCGGTTCGCGTATCCACGGAGGGCCGCCACTCGAGCTCTCGCTCGATCAGGTCCGTCGCGTAGGGGTCCTCCCCGGTCATGAAGGAGAGCGCCGCGCGCGCCAGTCGCGGGCCGCTCCAGATCATCAGCAGCCATCGGGCCAGCGAGACCGGTAGCCGCAAGACGCGAATGCGGATTCCCGCCGCTTCGGCGAACGCTTGCATGAACTGGCGTGCGGTGAGCGGCGCGCCCGCGTCGTGCGTGACGTTGTAGGCCCGGAATCCCGGACGGGGGCGCTGCAGCGCGGCCACGATCGCCGACGCAACGTTCCCCGCATAGACACACGGCAGATGATTCGTCCCCGTCCCTACGAGTGGCAGGACCCGGGTGCGGAGTGAGCGGTAGATGCGTGGGGCGAACAGCCGGTCGCGCTCTCCGTAGATCACATCCGGCCGGATCACCGTCACGCCGGCCGCCAACGTTTCCGTCTCCGCCACATGACGGAGCACTTGCTCGGATTCCCGCTTGCTGCGCGCATAGTGGTCCGCGCGATCGATCGGCTGAAACGGGGTCTCTTCGGTGCGACGCTCCACGACCGGCCGGTAATCGGCCGAGCCCGAGTACACCGATACCGACGACACGTGCACCAGGGGTGCGTGCGTGTCGCGGGCGGTCTGGATGGCCAACTGCGTGCCGCGGACGTTGACCGCATAGGCCTGCTCGGCCGCGCCAGGTCCGACCGTCGCAGCAGCGTGCACGATTCCCGTGAGACCGCCGGAAGCCGCACGACGCCATGATTCGGCATCTGCCACGTCTCCGGTTACCACCTCGGCGTCCAGAGATTGCACGACCGGCTCCGACCCAGGTCGGACCAGTGCCCGCACCGCTACACCGCTCGTGCGGAGCGCCTCGATCGTGTGGCTGCCGACGAGACCGCTCCCGCCTGTGACGAGGACCGTCACGCCGGATCCCAGCGCGGCAACGCGAAAGGGAGCGCCAGGACCCGCGCTGCGACATCGCCGGCGCGCACCCGCGCGCCAATCTCGATCTCGCGGCGCAATACGCCCAGTCCGATCCAATGTCCGCCGGATGTGGCGGTCGGCGCTCCATCCGGCAGCCAGGCGACGCTCGTGACGCGCCCCATCTCGCGATCATCCTGGCGCAGCGGCACCGTTACGGCGACTCCGACCGGCGGCTCAGCGTCGAATTCGAGGCCGAACAGTCCGCGGTTCGCGTGGCCGCGGAAATGCAGCCGGCTGACCGTCTCCTGGCCGGTATAGCAGCCCTTGGTGTAGGACACGCCGCCGATTTCGTCGAACCGCACCTCCTGCGGCAGCGTGCGCTCGTCGATCTCCGAAGCCAATCCCGGCCAGCCTGCTAGAATGCGGGCCAGCTCGAACGCCTGTGGACCACCCTGAAGTGCGCCGGCTGCTGCGAGCCGTTCGGCCAGGCGCCCTGCGGCTCCGGGGGGTGCCACGATCTGGAGGACGAACGGCGCGCCGTCGGTCGCGCGGGCAATGTCGCACGCCGCACCTTCGAGGGTGACGCTGATGGTGCGTCCCGGGGCTGGTGGAGTCGGGAGGCGCGCCGCCTCGGCGATCGCTAAGGCGTGCGTCCCTGCCAGGCGCACGACGGCGAGCTCTCCCGATCGGTCGGCGGTGCGGGCGAGTCGCGGGGGCACCGAACGCGTGAGGATGCCGAGCGCCCGCTCACGGCCCGAATCCGGTACGGTGTAGCGCACGTTGCCGCCGATGCGCGACGCCCAGCCATCTACAACGATCATTCCTTTGGGGGTGAGGAGCGCACCATAAATGAATGCGCCGTCGCCGGGCTTTTCGAAGTCCGATGTGAGGAGCCCCTGCATACACGCCACCGCTCCCGACCCGGCCAGCTCGAGCACGGCGGCTTCGGCACCCACGACCAGCGCGCCGGCGCGTAACGCCTGTACGATCGGCGCGGCCCACGGTCCTCCCGGGAGCCGCAGCAGCGACGGAACGCCGGACGGGGGAGGCGGGCCGGTCATGGGTAAAAGCCTGCCGTGCGGTACGACCGATCGAGCAGCTCGACGGGATGGCGCACCGGGATCGCGGCGCCGGCGGCCCGGAGCCCAGCACCGAGTTGCATCACGCATCCGGGATTGGCGGTCGCCAGGACATCGGGTGGATCGGCGAGGATCCGGTCGACCTTCGGCGCCAGCACCGTGCGCGACAGCTCGGGCTCGAGCGTAGAGTACAGTCCCGCACTGCCGCAGCATTGCGCCGAGTCCACCGTGGCCCGCACATCCGCGCCGGGCACTGCACGCAGCACGGCAAGCGGCTGCTCGACGATCAGCTGGGCATGCAGCAGGTGGCAGGGCGCGTCGTACAGGACGCGGAGCTCCAGCGGCGCTCCCGACACAGGGCCCCGATCCGCCAGGAGCTCGGTGACATCGCGGACGCGTGCCGCGAACCGCTCTGCCTCACGCGCCCCGTCCAGCAGATGGCCGTACGCCTTCAGCTGCGCTCCGCAGCCGGCGCTGTTCACGACGATGGAATCGGTGCCTGGCCCGAAGGCCGCGATATTCTGGCGTGCCAGCGTACGTGCCTCGTCCCGCAACCCCGCGTGCGCGTGCAGCGCACCGCAGCACACCTGTCCCGACATTTCATGCACTTCGTATCCGTTGACACCGAGTGTCCCGATCGTCGCGTCGTGGACGTGGGAGAAGAGGCCCTGCATGACGCAGCCGCGAAACAGAAGGACGGCGGTCGGGCGGTCGGGCGGTCGATGAACCGGCGGTCGGGCGGTCGTACGGCCGGGCGGGCGGTCGTGAGCTGATGTCGACCTCCCGTCCATTCTTGTCGCTGCCAGCATCCCCATCGCGAATCCGAACCGGCCTTTGCCGGCAAGAGTTCCAGCCAGACCGGAGTCCCGTAGCACCCGTGCCAGGGCGTAGACCGGCCGTGAGGTCATGGGGATCGTCAGAGCGCTCAAAGCGAGCCGGGCGAGGCGCGGGATCCCCCGATCGGCGGTGAGCCGGGCGCGGGCTTCCTCCAGCCCATCGCCATAGGCAACGCCTGACGGACACACCGGCTCACAGCCGCGGCACCCGAGGCAGCGGTCGAGGTGATAGGCGAGGTCCCGCTCGGTTGACGACAGCTCGCCCCGCTCGAAGGCTCGCATCAACTCGATGCGCCCCCGGGGTCCATCGGCCTCGTCGCCGGTGGCGAGAAAGGTGGGGCACGCCTGCAGGCAGAAACCGCAATGCACGCACGCGTCCAGCCCTGCCAATCCGCCCCGGTGAGTCATTCGTCGGTATGAACCGGCACCACCAGCGTCGACGCGGGATCGAACGTCTGGCGCAGCCCCGTTACGAGCGGGCCGACGCCTTCGCGGTACGCGCCGAAGACGCCGACGGCCTGGCGCAGGCTCCAGGGAGCGCGCTCCAGCGTGAGCGGCACCTCGAGCGCCGCCAGCGAGCGCCGCAGATGCCGCAGCCGCTCCACCGTCGCCTCTCCGCTCCAGCGCACGACGCCCAGGGCGGGGCTCGCCGCAATCCATTCGTCGCCGAGCTGATGTTGCAGCTGGTCGAGCAGATCGTCGGTGGCGTCGGGAAGGCCGGCGAGCCGCATGGTGACCGGCCGGAGCGCGAGCGCCTCGGCGGCGCGTTGCCAGAACGCGTGACTTTCTTCCGGTCCGAGGGGAGCAAAGCGGCCGCCGCCCGCTGTCCGGAGCAACGCTTCTTCGGCTTCGACTTGCGCGATGGATCCGGTGCAGCGCACCGCCAGTGCCCAGCCACCCCGGCGTGCCAGGGCGGGGGAGAGGAGCTCGAGCGCCGCCGGGGCGAGTCCGGCCTCTCGCAGGTCGTCCGCCGCGCGACTCAGATCCTCGCGCGTCCCCTCGAGCAGCAGTGTCTGATCGGCTCGGGGCAGCGCGCGCAGCCGGAGGTGCGCGCGGACGATCACTCCGAAGGCGCCGAACCCGCCGACCTGGAGGCGGGTGAGGTCGTATCCGGCGACGTTCTTCACCACTCGCCCGCCGCTGGCCACCATACGCCCGTCACCAGTAATCGTCGTGGTGCCGAGCAGATGGTCGCGCACCTGCCCGAGCCCCAGACGCAGCGGTCCCGACGTCGCCGTCGCGATGATCGAACCGAGCGAGCGCCCGGCGAGGCCGGGAGGATCGAGCGCGACCCACACGCCCCGCTCGGCGAGCTGCTGGCGCAGCCGGTCCCACGCTACACCGGCTTGGGCGGTGGCGACCAGATCCTGGGGCTCGACCGCTTCCACGTGGTCGAGGCGCCGTGTCGTAAGAGCGAGGTCGGCGGGGGCATCGGCGGGCTGCCAGCTCCCCGCCCCTTCGACCCGCACCTTCCAGTGCTCGTCGGTGGCGGTCCGCAGCAGCAGCGCAACGGCTTCTGGTGTGGGCGGTGCGATGCGCGGGGCGACGCCTCGGGCTCCGGGATCGAGGACCGCATCGGAGCCCAGCAGCGCACGCACTTTCTCGAGCACGCCGTTCATGAGCGGAACCTACGGATGCCGGTCCATTCCCGGCAGGCGTGCACCGGAACGACCTTGCCGGGATTGACGCGCTCGGCCGGGTCGAACACCTGCCGCACCGCCCGCATCGCCGCGAGGGTGTCGCCGTCGAACACGAGCGGCATGTAGCGCAGCTTGTCGAGTCCCACGCCGTGCTCGCCGGTGATCGTGCCACCCGCGGCAATACACGTCGCCATGATCTCCGCCGAAGCCGTCTCGACCCGGGCCTTGAGCGCGGCGTCGGTCGCGTCGAACGAGATATTGGGGTGGAGAT
>DASTHG010000041.1:0-8959 GCA_035718325.1 Gemmatimonadales bacterium
ACCGTCATCGCCCAGGGGGAAGCTCAGGCCGATTCAGCGATGCGGGCCGCCACCGCCGCGCGCGACACGACGTCGAAACCGCCCCTGCCGCTTGCCCGATACGCCGGCCGCTACACCGACCCGATGTACGGCGACGCGGACATCGCGCTCGAGGGCGATCATCTCGTGCTGCGTTTCGCTCACTCCCCGCCGTTCGTCGGAGACATGGCGTATTGGCAATACGGCACGTTCGTGGCGCACTGGCGCGCCGCGCACATCGAAGATGCCTATGTGACGTTCACAGTCCGACCCGACGGCTCGATCGATCACTTCACGATGGCGGCGGTGAATCCGCTGGCGGACTTCAGCTTCGACTATCAGGATCTCAAGTTCGAGCCCGCTCCCAGTGGACCCTGAGCGGCCGCGGCACGATCCGCTCACCGTCGTGGCGATCGCCCTGCTCGCGTACGTGATCGGCGATGTGCTGCACGAGGCCGTCGGTCATGGCGGGGCGTGTCTGCTGGTCGGTGGCAGGGCGCTCGTGCTCTCCACGGTTCATTTCGAGTGTGACGATCACACGGTCGGGGATTTCGGCGTGCGCGTCATTGCCGCCGGCGGGACGCTCGTGAATCTCTGCGCCGGCGCACTTGTCGCACTGGCGTGGCGTCGCGCCACGTCTGTCTCGGCCGCGCTTGTCTGGTTCCTGTGGTTGTTGGTGGCAGTCAATCTGCTTTCGGGCACAGGGTATTTCCTGTTCAGCGGCGTCGGGGGGATCGGCGATTGGGTAGACGTCGTCCGCGGTATCGGTCCGGCCTGGGTGACGCGTCTCGGCCTGGCGGTGTTGGGAGGGGCCACGTATTGGCTCGTGGTGCGGTACACGCTGCGAGCGCTCAACCCGTTCCTGTCGGGAGATGGGGAACAGCGCGTGCGGAGCGCCACCAGAATGACGCTGCCGGCCTACCTCGCTGGCGGCCTGCTCACCTGCATCGCCGGGCTCTTCAACCCGGTCGGCATGGTCCTGGTCGCCATCTCGGCGGCTGCGGCATCATTTGGCGGTACGTCCGGCCTCGCCTGGATGCCGCAGTTGTTGCACGGCGAGCGTGCAGCACCATCGGGCGGGACGCCGCTCGTCGTCTCACGCTCCTGGGGATGGATTGTGTTGGGGACCGTGGCGGCCGCGGTGTTCGTTCTGGTGCTGGGGCCCGGCGTTCGATTCGGGGCGCGCTAGGCGGCGTCCCGTTCGCTCGGCTCCGCCCCGTATACGATGCCGCGGCGCTCCGGACCGAGCCACGCCACGATAGCGCAGAGTACGAAGACACTCCCAGCCGTGACCGCCATCGCCCAGGAATAGCCAGTGCTGGATGCGATCGCCGCGCCAAGGTACGGCATGAGGCCTGCGATCGCGGCGCCGCACTGGTAGCCGAACCCAGGGAGCACACCGCGAACGGCGTCTGGGGATAGCTCCGTGATGTGCGCCGGGATGACCCCCCAGGCGCCCTGGACCATCACCTGCATCAGAAACGCCCCGATTGCCAGGAGGAGCACGTTCGGGGCGAACGCCCAGAGTGGGATGAGGAGCAACGCCCCGGCGAGCGCGGCCACGATCATGCGGCGCCGGCCGATGCGGTCGGAGAGCCAGCCACACAGTACCCCGCCCGACAGCGCTCCGACCATTGAGATTCCGGTGAGGGCGACGACGCCCGTAGTCTGGAATCCCCAGTCGCGCTTCAACAACGTGGGATACAGATCCTGCGTGCCATGCGACACGCCGTTCATGAGGGCCATGAGTAGCACGATGTACAGGAACGTCTTCCAGTTCGCCGCGAGCATGCGGCCGAGGTCGCGCCACGATCCCGCGCGTGAGCGTTGCCATGCCTCGGACTCGGACACCTGTGAGCGGACGTAGATCGCCAAGAGCGCCGGTAGGCCCCCGATGAAAAACAGCGGCCGCCATCCCCAGCGTGGGAAAACGAAGAAATAGCACAGCGCTGCGAGCAGGTACCCAGTGGCGTACCCCTGTTGCAACAATCCGGAAAAGATGCCGCGCTGCTTGACCGGAACCTTCTCCATCACGAGCGACGCGCCGACGCCCCACTCGGCCCCCATGCCGATCCCGAACAGGGCCCGGAGGATGCAGAACGTCAGGTAGTTCGGCGCCAGTCCCGACAACACCTCGATGATCGAGAAGAACACAAGGTCCAGCATCAGCGGCAGTCGTCGGCCGTAGCGATCGGCAATGAGGCCAAAGATGAACGCGCCGATGGGCCGAAAGCCGAGGGTCAACAGGAGCGTGAAGGCGATGTCCTTGTCGCTCTTGCCGAACGTGGCCCCGATCGCCGTCAGCGTCATGACGACGAGGAAGAAATCGAAGGCGTCGAGGGTCCATCCCAGGAACCCGGCGACGACGGCGGGGCGATGGTCGGAGGGTGTCATCGGCATTTTGCCAGCAGCTCCTTGAGGCGCGCGGCGAACGAGCGGCTCGAGAGCAGCTTGCCGCCGTCCTGCAGCAGGATCACGTAACTCCCCTTAAGGTACGGCTCCAGGGACTTGATGGCGTCGAGTCGCACCAACGCATTCCGTCGGATCCGGATGAATCGCTGGCTGCCAAGTCGCTGCGCCAGGCGCTCGAGCGTGTGGCGCACGACGTGCGTCGCGGCGCCGGCGTGCAGCGTCACGTAGTTCCCGGTTGCTTCGATCCAGTCGATGGTCTCGACCTTTACGAACGAAATACGGCCATCGTGCTTGACGGCGATCTGCTGCAACGGCGTGTCGCGGCTTACCTCCTCGATCAGCGCCGTGAGCTTCGCGCCGGCGATCCGGGTCCTGGCCCGGTCCAGCGCCGCGCGAAACCGGTCCGGATCGATCGGCTTCAGGAGATAATCGACGGCGTGCGTCTCGAACGCCCGCAGCGCGTGGGCGTCGTACGCGGTCACGAAGATCACGGGCGGCATCGCGTCGGTGCCGACCTGCTCGATCACTTCGAACCCGTCGAAGCCCGGCATCTGCACGTCGAGGAAGACGAGATCGGGCGTGTGCTCGGCGATCGCCGCGACCGTCTCGAGACCGTTGGCGCACTCGGCCACGACCTGCGTGCCGGGTCGCGCTGCCAGGAGCTGGCGGATCCCCGTACGAGCCAGCTCCTCGTCGTCGGCGATCAGGACGCGCATGTCGCTCACGTCTGCGGGCCGGCCGGAGCGGCTCGTCGCAGCGGAATGTCGATGTGCACGGCCGCTCCGCCGGTGGGGATCGGTGCCAGCTCGAGCTGGTGCCGCGTTCCGTAGAGTCGCGTGAGGCGGGCGCGCGTGTTGGCGAGGCCGATCCCTTCGGGACCGTTGCGATCGGCGGGCCGGCCGGAGCCGGTGTCGCGTACCTCGAGGTGCAGCATGCCATCGCTGACTCGCGAGCGGATCGTCACCTTGCCGCCGGCCGGGTTCGGTTCGATGCCGTGGCGTACCGCGTTCTCGACCAGTGGTTGTAGCACGAGAGCGGGGACGAGGGCATCGAGCGTCTCCGGCTCCAGCTCGCGCGCGATCGCGAGGCGCGGGCCGAAGCGGATCTGCTGGATCTCGAGATACGGCTCGAGCTGGGCCAGCTCGTGTCGCAGTGGCACCTCGTGCGGCGCCGCGCGGTCGAGCGTGGCGCGCAGCAGCTCACTCAACTTGAGCAGCACCCGGTTCGCCCGGTCGGGATCCGTCGTCGTCAACACCGTAGCGGAGTTCAGGGCGTTGAAAAGGAAATGGGGCTGCAGCTGGGTGCGCAGCGCGTCGAGCTGCGCCTGAGCCAGCTCAGCGCCGAGACGGGTCGCGAGCTGCCGGTAGCGCACCGCCTGGTATACCCCCACGATCACCCAGTAGTAGAGCGCGCCCGAGAAACTCCCCCACACGATGCCGGGGCCCTTGGCAGCGAACCAGGGGCCGGCGGACCCTGCGGGCAGAACACCGGCCAGCCGGATGATCGCGAGGTGCGTCGCATAGGTGGTGGTGATCTGCAGCGGCGCGATCAGCAACATGGCGACGAGATGCGGGACGAGCGAGCGCCGGGCGATGCCGCGATCGAACGGCCAGCGCTGCGCCATTCGAATGATGACTTGGGCGAACAGCGCCCACACCGACCAGTACACGAGCTCGTGGAACAGATCCCACTGCAGGTCGATCGCGCTGCCGCGCGACACGCGCACCAGCATGTTCTGCGCGCTGACGAACAGCGCGATGGCGAGCCAAATCCCGTAGCGGGTGGCGACGCGTTTGAGCACCGTCACATCATGCGAACGGAGACCGCAAACGGCAACGGTCTCGTCAGCACACGCCCACGACCGTCCCGTTTGTCACCGATCGGTCCGCGTTCGTCACGACTCGAGCGGCGCCCGTCACCGGCGCGTTGCCGGCAGAGCGGCTCCCGCCCTAGTGTGCGGCCACCATTCACTCCCTGGAGACTGTTCGATGAGACTCGCCATGCTCGCCACCGGCATCGCGCTGTTCGGCGCCGTACCGGTCTGCCGTGCCCAAACGGCCGGGGACTCCGCCGCGATCCGGGCCACGGCGCTCGACTACATCGAAGGCTGGTGGACCGGCAACGCCGAGCGCATGGAGCGCGCGCTGCACAGTCATCTCGCCAAGCGGATCGTGTTCACCGACTCGAGCGGCCACAGCCACCTCGGCGACATGACGGCGCTCGAGCTCGTGCAGAACGTCCGCGCCGGTGGCGGGACGCGCACGCCCAAAGCCGAGCAGCGTAGCGACGTGACGATTCTCGATACGTTCCGGAACGCGGCCATCGTGAAAATCGACGCCGGCGCGTGGGTCGATTACCTGCAGGAGGCCAAATTCAACGGCCACTGGGTGATCGTCAACGTCCTCTGGGAGCTGCGCCCCCGGCAATAGCCGGGACGTTATTGCACGTAGCGAAGCACGTCGTAGAGGTAATGGACGCCGAACGCGAGGTTGGCGACGCTGACCCGCTCGTCGTTGCCGTGCACGCCATGTTGCGCGTCCGCTTCTTCGGTCTTGAACGGATCGAAGCCGTACGTGACGATCCCGAGCGCCCGGTAGGTCGGCCGGTCGGTCGCCCCGGTGAGCATCGGGGTCGTCACCTGGGCCTCGGGGTCGCGCTCGTGCGCCGCGCGCACGATCGCGCGGAATAGATCGGTCTCGATCGGGCTCTCGAGCGGCGCCTTGGGCGGGTACATCGTTTCCCAATGGACTGCCGTGTCGTTCACGACGCGAATCAGCTCGGCGCGTACCGCCGCGGTGTCCTGGTCGGGGAGGAGCCGGATGTCGATCTCGGCCGACGCTTCCGACGGAATCACGTTCGTCTTATTCGACCCCGACAGCACCGTGAGCGAAATGGTGTTTCGCAGAATGGCGTTCCAATAGACGTTGCCGGTGATCCACGCGCGAGCCAACGGCTGCTTCACGGCCGCCGCGACGTCCGCGAGCCAGACGCGCTGCTGCCCCGTGTATTGCGGGGCGATGTCGTGGAAGTACTTGGCGACTCCGGGCGTGACGTGCAGTGGCGTTTCGTAGTGCGCCAACCGGTCCAGTGCGGCGATGAGGCGGGGCACCGGGTTCTGTTTGGTGGGCCGCGAGCCGTGCGACGCTACGCCGCGCACCGTGATGCGCTGCCAGAAGGTCCGCTTCTCGGCGACGCCGACGCCGTAGTAGGCGAGCTTCCCGTGATCGACGTGATTGTCGCCGCCCTCGGTCATCAGAAACTCCACATCCCGCAACAGGTCGGGGTGGCGCTGCGCAAACACCACGGCGCCGTTGCCGCCGACCTCCTCGTCGGCGTTGCCGATGAATACGATGTCGCGGTCGAGCGGAACGCCACTGCGTTTCACGGCGATCAACGCCATCGCCTGGACGATCCCTTCACCCTTCATGTCGAGGGCGCCGCGTCCCCAGACGTAGCCGTCTTTCACCGTCCCCGAGAACGGGTCGACCGACCAGAACTGCGGCGTCACCGGCACCACGTCCATGTGACTGACGAGGGCGATGGCCTTCTTGCCGCCGGTCGAGTGGTAGCGGGCGTACAGATTGGCGCGGCCGGGCCCGAGCTCGGCGGTGTCGAGGATCTGCGCTTCGATCCCGTCCTTGGCGAGCAGCTGCTGCAGGAAGCGGGCGGCGGCGAGCTCGTTTCCCGGAGGGTTGGCGGTGTTGACGGCGAGATACGCCGAGAGATTGCGAACGGCTTCGGCGCCGAGCGAATCCCAATCGATCGTCGACGCGGGTGATTGGGCGACCAGCGGCGTAACGCCGCACAGCAGGGACATCCAAACGGTGGCGATGCGCATGAGGTCCGGACGGGTGGAGGGTCCGTCAAACTGCCAGCGGTTTACGGCTTGCGCAACCGGTAGTGTCCCACCAGCCATTCGCTGCCGTGCCGGTAGCCGAACAGCTCGGCGCAGGCGATGAAGAACAGCCACCAGCGCTCCACCCACCGTGGAGCGCTGGCGCCATACGCCGGCGTCAACGCCGCGATCGCCTCGGATCGCCGGCGCCGCAAGTTCGCCGCCCACGCTTCCGCGGTGCGAGCGTAGTGGGTGCCGTCTACTTCCCACATCTTCTCGAGCACGAGCGGCGCCTGCAGTCGCGGCAACAGGTCGAGCGAGGGCATCAGGCCCCCGGTGAAGAAATACCGGCCCAGCCAGTTGCCCGCGCCGTCGGTTTCGAAACGGTACGCGTGGCGCCGGTGGCAGAAGACATGGACGAACAGCTTGCCGCCCGGGTCGAGCCACGCAGTGATCCGCTGGATCAGCTCGCGCCAGTTCCGCATGTGCTCGAACATTTCGATGCTCACGACCCGGTCGAAGCGCTCGTCGGGTCGAAACACGTTCATGTCGGCCGTGATCACCCGGACATTCGCCGGGGCGCGCGCGGTGATGAACTCGTGCTGCGCCGCGGAATTCGAGACTGCCACGATGCGGCTGTTGGGATAGCGTTGCGCCATCCACAGCGTCAACGAGCCCCAGCCGCAGCCCAGCTCGAGAATGCGTTGGCCGTCGGCGAGCTGCGCCCGGCTCCCCACCACCTCGAGCATCACCAGCTCGGCTTCGTCGAGCGACGCGATCTCTTCGCTCCAGAACGCGCTCGAGTACTTGAGGTGACTCCCCAGCACGATCTGAAAGAACGACGCCGGCAGCTCGTAGTGCTGTTGGTTGGCGGCCTCGGGGACGAGAGCGACGGGCCCGCGAGTCAGCTCGGCCTCGAGCGTCGGGTCGGGGCGGCGGATTTCGCGCAGCCGTTGCGCCAACAGCAGGCGGATTCCCCAGCGCACCAGAGGCTCGGGCACGAGGCCCCGCTCGGCGAGGGCGAACGGCAGCGAGGTCAGGCTACGCCCGCTTTGGGAACCAGGGGAAGAAAACGCTCGTCTCGCGCTGGTAGGCGCGGTAATCGTCCCCGCGGCTCTTGAGGGCTTGCTGCTCGGTGAACGGGATCCCGGTAAGTCGGAACAAGAAGAGGAGCATGACGACCGGACCGATCCACGTCGGCCAGATGCCGTGGCCGATCAGGACGTAGCTGAACCAGTGGGTCCATTCGAAGAAGTAGTTCGGGTGCCGCGAGTAGCGCCACAACCCCACGCGAGCGGTCCGGCCGCGATTGGCGGGACTGCGCCGGAACCGGGCGAGTTGGCGATCGGCGATGGTTTCGCCAAGCACGGCGACGAGCCAAACGAGCGCTCCGGTGGCGGCCCAGGCGTCGAGCGCGCCGCCCTGCATCGCGGCCAGGATCGGGACCGCGAACAGCGTCGCCACGATCGCCTGTCCCTGGTAGAAGACGAAGAAGAAGGACGGCGCCCGGCGCCCCCACGTCTCACGCAGCGCGCGATAGCGGCCGTCCTCGGAGCGTCCCAGCACGCGGTCGCTGATGAGGTGCCACGCGAGCCGCGCCGCCCAGAGCGCGGCGAGCCCTCCGACGAGCAGACGGCGTGCGAGTGCGCCATTCGCCAGCAACGCGAACGAGACCGCGAGGATCCCCATCCCCACCGACCAGGCGGCATCGACCGACGTTGCGTTCTGCGTGCGCAGCTGGCGCAGCCAAAGAGCCCCCATGAGCGCGGCGAGCGCGGCCCAGCCGAGCAGCAGCAGCCGGATCACGCCGGCGCGCTGCGCGCGAACACCATCTGCACGTCGCCCAGGAAGCGCTCGCGGAAGCCGCCCTCGCAATAACAGAAATAGAATTCCCAGAGGCGCCGGAATTCCTCGGAAAAGCCCAGCGCCCGCAGCCGGTCCCAACCGGCCACGAAGTTTTCGCGCCACCGCTTCAGGGTCTCGGCGTAATGGGGCGTGATGTCTTCGAGGTGGAGCAGCGACAGGCCTGCGCGCCGTTCCGCGGCGTGCCGCAGCACCGGGACGGAGGGGATGTTGGCGCCGGGGAAGATGTAGCGCTTGATGAAATCCACCTCGCGGCGCGCCTGGTCGTAGTGGCGCGGGTCGATCGTGATCGCCTGCAGCGCCATTTGTCCGCCCGGCTTCAAGAGCGCCGCGCATTTCTGGAAGAACCCACGGTAGAAGCGGTGGCCGACGGCCTCGATCATTTCGATCGACACCAGCTTGTCGAAGCGGCCCTCGAGATCGCGGTAATCCCGCAACAGCACCGTGACGCGATCGTCCAACCCTGCCGCACGTACCCGTTCGGTGGCGAGGCGGTGTTGCTCGCGAGAAATCGTCGTCGTCGTCACCCGGCAGCCGTATGTCGTCGCCGCATGCAGCGCGAACCCGCCCCATCCCGTCCCGATCTCCATCACGTGGTCCTGCGGCGCGAGCGCCAGTTTTCTGCAGAGTCGGTCGTACTTGGCGATCGACGCCTCGCGCAGGCTCATATCGGGCCGCTCGAAGATGCCACAGGAGTAGGTGAGGGTGTCGTCGAGGAACGCGGCGAAAAACTCGTTCCCCAGGTCGTAGTGGGCGGCGATGTTGCGACGGCTCCCGGAACGCGTGTTGCGACGCATCGCATGCCAGGCGCGCCGCAGCGGCTGCGCCAGG